>CALESS010000106.1 GCA_937907495.1 uncultured Anaerolineaceae bacterium | reverse complement strand
AATAGCAAGCCGCCGACCACACCCAGCAACCCGCTTTCTTCTGCGAAGGCGGCAAAAATGAAATCGGAATGAGCCACCGGAATCAAACCCGGGCTGCCCAGGCCGGGGCCGCTGCCGATGACACCCCCGGCAGCAAATGCCTGCAAGGATTGGATAATTTGGTACGATCCACCGGCGGCATCCAGCCAGGGGTTCAACCAGGCGTCCACCCGGATGCGAATGACATCAAACAGGCGGTAACCGATGAAACCGGCCGCCAGGAGGGCCGCCAGGCTGAGGAGTGCCACTCTGCGGCGGCCCGATGCCAGGAAGATGATGACCGTATATAGCAGCAGGAAGATGGAAGCCGTGCCGAGGTCTCGTTGAGCGAGCAGGATGACCAGGGCTGCCCCGCTCAATACCAGCGAAGGCACCACCAAAGGAAGTAATTTGAATTGCAGGGGAACCCGCTCTGACAGATAACCGGCAAGGTAGATCACGAGCAGAAGTTTGAGCGGTTCGGAGGGCTGCAAATACACCCCACAGCAACCCAGCCAGAGGCGGGGGCCTTCTCCCGAAGGATAGAGGCCGATGATGAAGGTGAGCGCCATCAGCAACAAGCCGGTGGTCAGCCAGATGTATTTGTAGCGCTTGAGGAAAGCCAGCAAATGATGGCTGCGCAAACCAACCGCCATGATCAGCAGGCTCACCAGCAGCCAGAGAGATTGACGCAAACCAAAATATTCATCCAGCCGCCAGACGGTGAGCAAGCCCCAGCCCGTCATGAGAGCGGTGATGGGAAGCAGAAAGGGGTCTCTTTCCGGTAGGTATTTCTCTGATAGACGGTGGATGATATACCAGCCCACCGCCCAGATCGCAAAACCCAGCCAGTGCTGCCAGCGGTATTCCACCGCCCAGGAGTGCAGGCGAACGGCAGGCGAGAGGGAAAGCACCAGGCTGAAGGCGAGTAGAAATAGGGCAGCCAGTTGGAAGAGGCGATTCTGTAACCGATCCCGGGGGTTCGGTTGATGGGGCATAAGAAGCGATTTCACGATTCCAAATATTTGCTGATCAGTAGTTGATATTTCTGGCGGATGGCGGGAGAGATGGAAGCAATATCGGTAATGACGGCGCCTTCCAGGGCCTGGCTGCAATGACAGGTCTGCTCAACCGGCAGCAGTTCCACCATGGTTTCAATGGCAGATTGAGCCAGGGCCGTGTTGTGGTTCAGAGTGCGGATCACCATATCTACCGTGACCGGTTTTTCGCTGGAGTGCCAGGAGTCATAATCGGTCACATGCGCCATGGTGGCATAGCACATTTCCGCCTCGCGGGCCAGAAATGCTTCCGGGCTGGTGGTCATGCCAATAATATCCAGACCCCAACTGCGAAAGAGATTGGATTCAAATTTGGTGGAAAAGCGGGGGCCTTCAATGGTGATTAATTTACCAGTCGGATGGATGGCTCCACCAGCCTGGAGGGCAGCCCGGGCCGCCAGGGCTGAAAGATCGGGACAGAAGGGATCGGCGGTTGAGATATGCACGACCAGCCCTTCGCCAAAAAAAGATCGGTCGCGCTGGTTGGTAAAATCCAACAGTTGGTTGGGGATGACAATGTGCCCCGGAGAAAAATCATCCCGCAGGGAACCGCAGGCGCTGATGGCGAGTATGCGGGGCGCGCCGAGCATCTTGAGGGCGTAGATATTCGCCCGGTAATTCACTTCACTCTGATTGATGACGTGACCGAGGCCGTGGCGCGCCAGAAATGCCACTTTCTTTTGCCCCAGGAGCCCGATGCGGATGGGGGAGGAGGGCTTGCCATAAGGTGTATCAACATCATAAGTTTCAATATTTTGCAGGGCAGGGATATTGTACAACCCCGACCCCCCGATGATGGCCAAAACAATTTCAGATGTCATGAAAAGCTCCTTAATGCCTGGCGAATGCGAATATTGCAGTAAGTTGAGAGTGCCTAGCGCTTGGTATCTATGTGAATCACCAGGGTCGCCTGGCCGCAGCGGATTTCATCACCAGACATGATGACGGTGGGGACATCGAGCCGCTCGTTGTTTAAAAATGTGCCATTGGTGGAGTTCAAATCCTCCACCCACCACTGATTCTGATTGTAATACAAGTGGGTGTGCTGGCTGGAAACGGTATCATTTTGGATTGGAAAATTGCAGGTGCTGGAACGGCCGATGAGTACCTCTCCACTCGAGAAAGTGTGTTCGGATTCCTGATCGCCATTGTAAAGGACAGCATGCAAAGCCGGGATACTGCGGGCAGTGGAACGTTCCGATTCGCTTTTCAACTCGCGCCAGAGGGTATAGAGCGCCCAGCCCAAAAAACCCAACAGGGCAAGTGACATGAGCATGCGGAGAATGAAAACAAGAATGGCGGTCATTTCATTTGTCCGGGAAGGGTTTTAGATCCGAAGTGGGAGTTTTAT
>CALESS010000105.1 GCA_937907495.1 uncultured Anaerolineaceae bacterium | reverse complement strand
TTGCCCCCGCCATTCTCGTTGTTCGCTCCTCTTGCTGCCCACCAGATGTTCGCCAACCGAATCGAATTCACGTAATAAATAATTTTCACCCCCACCCGCTTGCGCAACTTCTTTTTTCTGGTGGGGTTTAGGCTAATGAATTAACGGAAGATTTTTTATTGGTAGAAAACTATGCCACATTCGGCAGATAAACTCATTTGTAAACTCCCCTAAAGACAACCCAGGGTTCTTGCCCGCCTGGCTCCACCAGGTGTGTTTGATTGTTGTCTTTCCTGGGTAATCCAATACCAGAGTTGCAGCCTGGCAACCAAGAAAGGAAACGAGCATGAGTGAAACCAAAGCAATCGCGATCGTCGGAATGGGGGCTATTCTTCCAGATGCATTTGATGTTCCAACCTTTTGGAACAATATCCGCAACCGCCATTACTCAATTACGGAGGTATCAGCGGAACGCTGGAACCCGGAACTGTACTTTGATCCGGATCCCAAGGCGCCGGATAAAACCTATACCAAGTTGGGGGGGTGGGTGCGTGGTTTTCAGTTCGAGCCGCTGAAGGCGGGAATAGCCATTCCTCCCAATGTGCTGGCAGTGATGGATCCAGCCCAGCAATGGGGCATCGCCGCGGCCCGCCAGGCTTTGCTGGATTACGGTTACCCACAACGAAATCTACCCGTAGAGCGGGTGGCAGTCATCCTGGGCAACGCCCTGGCGGGTGAGAATCACTATCGAACCAGCTTGCGCATCTTCCTGCCGGAATACCTGGATATTCTCCAATCGGTGCCGGATTTCCAGTCCCTCCCCCCGCAGGTCCGTGCCTCGCTGTTGGATGGGATGCGCACGGGCATGCAGCAGCGTGTCCCGGCAATTACCGAAGATACCATGCCGGGTGAGTTGGCCAATATCATTGCCGGGCGCATTGCGAATGTTTTCAATTTCTCCGGGCCAAACTTTGTCACCGATGCTGCTTGTGCCTCCTCACTGGCTGCTCTGCAGGCCGCCTTCAATGGGCTGACTGCTCACCAGTTTGATGCGGTGCTTACCGGCGGGGTGGATCGGAGTATGGGGCCGGAGGGATTTGTCAAATTTTGCAAGATTGGTGCCCTCTCTCCGGATGGCTCCCGGCCTTATGCAGATGGGGCGAACGGTTTTGTCCAGGGGGAGGGGGCGGTTATCTTCCTGATGAAACGCCTGGAGGATGCCGAGCAAGATGGAGACAAGATTTACGCGGTCGTCCGGGGCATTGGCGGCAGCAGCGATGGCAAGGGCAAGGGGATCACCGCCCCGAACCCCATCGGTCAGCAGCGGGCGCTGGAGCGCGCCTGGCTGGACGCAGGCGTGCAGCCGACCACGGTGGGCCTGATCGAAGGTCATGGCACCTCGACGCGGGTCGGCGATGTGGCGGAAGTCAACAGCCTGCATGCCATCTTCGGCAACCTGGGCTTGCGAAACGGCAGTGTCGCCCTCGGTTCCGTCAAATCCAACATCGGTCATCTGAAAAGCGCGGCCGGGGCTGCCGGCTTGCTC
>CALESS010000104.1 GCA_937907495.1 uncultured Anaerolineaceae bacterium | reverse complement strand
GTTCATCCTAAGAAATCCTGGTGAAAATTTATGAAGTCTGCGACCCAAACCGCCCCCGCCCCGCAAACCGCCTGGCACACCCTGGATCGAGAAAATATCGCTGATCTGTTGCAAACGAACCTGAAAGATGGCCTGAGCGAAGCCCAGGTTTCCGAGCGCCTGGCCCGCTATGGCCCCAACGAATTGAGTGAAAGTGCCCTGAAAAACCCGCTGCTGATCTTTTGGGAACAGATCATTAACCCCCTGGTGTTGCTGCTGATCGGCGCGGCAGTGGTTTCTTATTTGTTGGGCAAGGTGATTGATGGTTCGGCGGTGATGGCAATCGTCATCCTGAATGCCATCCTCGGCTTCATCCAGGAGTATCGGGCAGAGCGGGCGATGGCGGCCCTGCGCAAGCTTTCCGCCCCGGTTGTGCGCCTGCGGCGGGGCGGCCAATTGCTGGAATTGCCCGCCAACCAGTTGGTTCCGGGAGATCTGATCCTGGTGGAAGCCGGGAACGCCATTCCGGCGGATGCACGCCTGGTGGAAAGTGTCAATTTACGCATTCAGGAAGCCGCACTGACCGGCGAATCCGAACCGGTGGAGAAATCCGTGGCCAGCCTGCCGGCTGAAAACATCCCCCTGGGGGACCGGCGCAATATGATCTTCATGGGAACTGCTGTCACCCTGGGCCGCGGCCAGGCCGTGGTGGTGGAAACCGGCATGCAAACCCAGCTCGGCCGGATTGCCGAATTGATCCAATCGGTAAAATCCGAAGCCACCCCGCTGCAGCGGCGCATGGCCCAGTTGGGGCGGGGCCTGGCGCTGGCAGTCCTCTCCATTGTGGCAATCGCCTTTGTGACCGGCCTGCTCATCGGTGAAGAACCGGCGCTGATGTTCCAGACCGCGGTTTCCATGGCGGTTGCCGCCGTTCCGGAGGGTCTGCCAGCGGTGGTGACCATCGTGCTGGCGCTGGGCGCCCAACGCATGTTGAAGCGCAAAGCGCTGATCCGCAAACTGCCGGCGGTGGAAACCCTGGGATCGGTAACGGTCATTGCCTCTGACAAGACCGGAACCCTGACCGAAAACCGCATGACGGTCACCGCGCTGGATGTGGCGGATCACACCCTCTTCCTGGAGGAAGTGCTGCAACATGGCCGCCCGATGCTGCTGGCAGGGGAAGAGCCGCTGGTTCCGCAGTGGCCCGCCCATGCACTTCTGCTGGCGGGTGGCGCACTCTGCAATGACGCCCTCATCCTCCCCACGGAAAACCAGGCGGAGTTCAAAACCATCGGCGACCCCACGGAAGGCGCCCTGGTGGTCGCGGCCGCCCGGCTGGGGATGTGGAAGGAGCAATTGGAGGCCAGCTTTCCGCGCCTGGCGGAAGTGCCTTTCACCAGCGAACGCAAACGGATGAGTACCCTGCACCGCATGGAGCAGTCTGCCCCGCACCTGGCGGTGGAGGAACCCATCACCGGCCTGTTCCAACAAAGCCGGCTGGTATTGTTCGTCAAAGGCGGCGTGGATAGCCTGCTGCCGGTCACCAGCCAGGTGTGGGTGGAGGGGCAAACCCAACCGCTGGATGAGACCTGGCGCGCCCGCATCACCGCCTCCACAGAGCGCCTGGCCGGGCAGGGCCTGCGCGTGCTGGGTATCGCCTACCGGTCCTTCGGCGAAATCTCCCCGCTGCCTGCCATCGGCGAAGAGGATGAGCGCGACCTGGTGCTGGTGGGCCTGGTGGGGATGATGGATCCGCCGCGGGCGGAAGTGAAGGATGCGGTGGAGGTCTGCCGCCAGGCGGGCATCCGCCCGGTGATGATCACCGGCGACCATCCGCTGACCGCCCGGCAAATTGCCCGTATGCTGCACATCGTGGAAGATGATGGGGCGCGGGTCCTCACCGGGCAGGAACTGGAACAGATGAGCCAGGCAGATCTGGAAGGGCTGGTGGGCGAGGTCTCGGTCTATGCCCGGGTTTCGCCGGAGCACAAATTGCGCATCGTCCAGGCCTTGCAAGCCCGTGGCGAGGTTACTGCCATGACCGGTGATGGCGTCAACGATGCCCCCGCCCTGCGCCAGGCCAACATCGGCGTTGCCATGGGCATCACCGGCACCGATGTTTCAAAAGAAGCGGCGAGCATGGTCATCTTGGATGATAACTTTGCCAGCATTGTCAGCGCGGTGGAAGAGGGCCGCCGGGTGTATGAGAACGTGCGCAAGTTCATCCGCTACACCCTGGGCAGCAATGCCGGTGAAATCTTGGTGATGTTCTTTTCGCCCCTGCTTGGCCTGCCGCTGCCGTTGACCCCGCTGCAAATCTTGTGGATGAACCTGGTGACGGATGGTTTCCCCGGTTTAGCCCTGACCAGCGAACAACCGGAGCGGGATATCATGCGCAACCCACCGGTGCGCCCGAACGAGTCCGTATTTGCCCGCGGCCTGGCGGGGTACATCTTGCGCATTGGCCTGGTGATGGCCGTGATCACCCTGATTTTTGCGGTCTGGGCTTCCCGTGCCTTTCCAGGTGAATGGAAGTCCATGCTGTTCACCCTGCTGATTTTTATGCAATCCGGGCATGCTTTGGCCATCCGTTCGGAGCGGGATTCAATCTTCCAGATGCCGGTGCGCAGCAACCCCTCGCTGCTGCTGGCGGTGATTATCACCATCCTGTTGCAATTGGCTGCCCTCTATTGGGCGCCCCTGCAGCGGTTATTTGGCACCGTCCCCCTTACCCTGCCGGAGATGTTGATAACTTCGGGGGTCAGTTTGAGCGTCTTCTTATGGGTGGAAGCCGAGAAATGGATCCGGCGGCGCCGTGAAAAATAAATTTGACCATTTTGGTTTGCTGGCGCCCTTCTATGAGCGCTTCATCCCGCCCCGCGAGCCGCAAAAGCTGTTGGAACTGCTGAGCCTCTCTGGTGGTGAAACCCTGCTGGATGCGGGCGGCGGTACCGGCCGCCTGGCCCAGTTCCTGGTGGGTAAGGCGGCCCTGGTGGTGATCGGCGATGAATCCATGAAAATGCTGCGGGAAGCCGGCGCAAAGGAAGGCCTGAGACCAGTCTGCTCCTTCACCGAGCAGATGCCGTTTGCCGGGGGCAGCTTCGAACGCATCATGATCGTGGATGCTTTGCATCACGTGGGGAATCAGGCGTACACTGCGGCGGAGCTGTGGCGCATTCTCAAGCCGGGCGGGCGGCTGATTATCGAGGAGCCGAATATCCGCACGTTACGAATCAAGCTGGTGGCCCTGGCAGAAAAGCTGGCCCTGATGCGCAGTCATTTTTTGGCCGGGGATGAGATTCAAGGGCTTTTTGTACCATTGGGGGCGGTGCTACAGGTAGTGTGCGAGGACACAACGGTCTGGGTGATCGTGGAGAAACCGCACCCGGCCTGAGGCGGCATTTGGATGAACGGAGCAACCCGCTCAGGCCGCGTTCATCACCACCCCGGCAATGATGGCTAACTGTGCCATGTGATAGGTCATCATCACCAGCACATGCCCTTTGAGGATGGGCCGGCCAAAGTGCTGCACCGCCAGCAGAAAATCTGAAAGCAGGAACATGCCGCCGCCCAGGCTGATCAGCAAGGCGCTATTGAATGTCCAATCTGCCTTGGTCAGGCAGAGCAGGGCGGAGAGGAACATCAGGCTGATGACCAGCATGTAGAGGGTCACCGGCCAGCGCAGGGGAAGGTTGGCAGGGGAGCGGTCCATCTGGCGGCGGATGATGCGGTAGGCTCGCAGCCAGAGCAGCGCCACCAGGGCGATGAAGACCACCGTCCACAGGTTGAATGCCGGCAGGGTGCGGTTGAATCCGATGATGTAACAGATATGGGTCAGCAGAAAGGCGATCAACCCGGCCAGGAAGAAGCGCCGCCTGGAAAGCAGCAGGCTATCACCAATGATGGAAAAAACCAGGCCAAGGGCAAAGGGCAGGGTGTCCGCCTGCCAGCCGCCCTTCAGGCTGAACCAGGCCAGCAGCAGTACCATTGCCCCCGGCTTGGTGATGCGCTCGATCCACAAATCGCGGTCGGCGGCATACCAATCAATGATGACCAGCAGAATAGTCCCCACCAGGATAACATTCGCCATCATCCCTCCCTGTTTTTTTGAATCCCCGGGTCCTGCCCCTGGCTCTCTCCGAACGACATGCTGTGCGATGCCCTTCGTAGAGGGAATAAGTAACGGTTATTCCTCTTCCGGCAGGGTGTAACCCAACAGCCGTAAAGCACCGGGTTCATTGCGCCAATTCTTGTTGACCTTGACCCGCAGTTCCAGGAACACCTTGCTGCCCGACATTT
>CALESS010000103.1 GCA_937907495.1 uncultured Anaerolineaceae bacterium | reverse complement strand
CCCTCGCCTGGCCGGGCATCATCGGCCTGGGCGAGATGATGAACTTCCCCGGGGTGTACAATGGCGATGAAGAAGTACATGCCAAAATGGCAGCCACCCGGCGGCAGGGAAAGCCCATCGGGGGGCATTATGCCGCGCTGGATTTGGGCTTGCCGTTCCATGGCTATGCCGTGGGGGGAGCGCAGGACGACCATGAGGGGACGCGCTTGGAGGATGCGGTAGCCCGTGCGCGCCAGGGGATGTATGTGATGATGCGGTATGGATCCGCCTGGCATGATGTGGCGGCCCAGGTGAAAGCCATCACCGAACTGGGACTGGATGCCCGTCATTTTCTGCTTTGCACGGATGATGCCCACTGTGAGACGCTGGTAGAAGAAGGGCACATGGATCGGGTGATCCGCCATGCCATCGCAGAGGGATTGGATGCGATGTTGGCCATTCAGATGGCGACCCTGACCCCGGCTGAATATTTTGGCGTGAGCCGCGAGATGGGAATGATTGCTCCCGGGCGGTATGCGGATTTTCTGCTGGTGGGAGACCTGAAGGAGATGGATATCCAGGCAGTGTATGGCAAGGGGATTCTCCTGGCAGAAAATGGCACCATCACCCTCCCCAGGCCAGTGATTCAGTACCCGGATTGGGCAACCCATTCCGTGAACCTGCCGCGGGAGCTGCAACCGGAGGATTTTCACCTCTCCACGCGCCACAATGGCAGGGTGAAGGTAAATGTGATCGGGATCATCGAAAACCAGGCCCCGACCCGGCACATTGTGATGGAGGTTGAAGCGGTAGATGGGGAGATTCGCCCAGACCTGGGGCGCGACCTGGCGAAAGTGGCGGTGGTCGAGCGGCATCAGAATACCGGCCGGCTGCAGGTGGGGTTGGTGCAAGGCTTTGGTTTTACCTGCCCGTGCGGTGTAGCCACCAGCATGGCGCATGATTCGCATCAGATCATTGTGGCTGGCACGGATGAGCGGGATATGGCACGGGCCGTAAATGAGCTGAAGGTGATGGGCGGGGGGCAGATCGTGGTGAAAGAGGGGCAGGTTATTGGCAGGGTTGAGCTGCCGATTGCGGGTTTAATTTCCAACGAACCGGCGGAGGTGCTTTCCCGCAAAGCGGCCGGGGTTCTGGCCGGGTTCCGGGCTTGTGGCTGCGAGATTAACAATCCGAACATGCAATTGAGCCTGTTGGGATTGGTGGTCATCCCGGAATTACGCATTTCAGACTTGGGATTGGTGGACGTCAAGGAATTCCAATTTATCCCTGTGATTCAATCAACCTGAAACAGGAAAAGATGGGAGGGATCATGCGAGAAAAAGAGCCGAGAGTCATACTTCATCC
>CALESS010000102.1 GCA_937907495.1 uncultured Anaerolineaceae bacterium | reverse complement strand
GAGACCCCCAGGCAGTTGGGGCCGAGCAATAACATCTCATGCTCCGCCGCCAGGGCTGCCAGGCGCCGTTCTGCCTGTTTACCCGCCGCGTTCACCTCACTGAACCCGGCGCTCATCACAATCACCGCCGGCGTGCCCAGCGCAGCCAGGTCGGCGACTGCTTGCTCCACAAAGGCTGCCGGGATGACGATCATCGCCAGCTCCGGCACAATGGGCAGGTCCTTCACCGAAGGATAGGCGCGCAACCCCTGCACCTGCGCCGCTTTCGGATTGACGATCAGCAATTCGCCCTGGTAGCCATGGGAAAGGAGATTATGCACCAGGTTACCACCGGGTTTGTTCAGGTCGTCGCTGCCGCCAATGACGGCGATGCTGTGCGGGTGGAGCAGATGATCGAGCATGAAGGGAGTCTCCTCTAATTGGATGGGTTGTGAACCGATGCAGCGGGTTATAAGAAAAACCTGGAACTACGACTATTATAAAGAAAAAGCAGAAGGTTGGGGGTATGGAAAGCAAAACCGCCCCAAAACCGGGGCGGTCGTTCATACAAGATCAACCAGGGCTATTCCGTGCCAGGGATGACTTCGTTTGGCTTCTTGGCGCGATAGACGATGCGCCCACGGGTTAAATCGTAGGGGGACATCTCCACCCGCACTCGGTCGCCCAGCAAAATGCGAATGTAGTATTTGCGCATTCGGCCGGAGAGGTACGCCAACACCACGTGGCCGTTTTCCAGCTTGACACGGAATTGTGTGCCGGGCAGCGCCTCGATGATTGTACCTTCGACTTGAATTTTATCTTCTTCTTTAGCCATACCACCTCCTGGTTGGCAGCCCCATTGCGGGGGTCTTATTCACCCATCTTGCCCATTTGGCGGCGTTTGACGCGGCGCATGGACTTCTTTGCCTCAACGCGGCGCATCTCGCTCTTGGAGATGAACCAGCGTTTGCGGCGGACGGTGCTGAGGACACCGCTCTTGACGACTTTCTTGCGAAAGCGCTTGAGCAGTTGATCCTGCGATTCGTTGGGACGAAGCACGACTGCTGGCATGAAATTCACCTCCATTCTTCCAATAGAATTGAAAACTCGGCTGCGGAGGGGGGCAGGGGCAGCCGAGTGGGTGATTTTTGCCATATATGCAACCCGGTACGCTCCCTGGAACCTCCGTACAATCTGGATAATTGCCTGTCCATTATACCGCGTCCGGGGCTGATTTGTCAAATTATTGGGCAAGTCCCGCCGGTGGGGCGGCAGAGACTACCCACCCCCCAACCCACCGAAGAAAGCCGGAGAAACCAGTGCTCTCCCTCCTTCTTTGCCCGGCATCACTCCCCAAGCTGCTGACCGCAATTGCCGCAGAAACGGGCCGTCAGCGGGCACGGGCTGCCACATTGCGGGCAGATTTGCCCGGTGGGTCTACGCTGCACTTGCCGGGTTTCACCCTGGATGGGCTCTTCCGGCGGCTCCATGGGGGGCGGGGGCACTTCTCCCCGCTCCAGCGGATGGGTCTCTCCGAGGATCGGTTCCTCCGCAGCGGCCTCCGCTGGCATATCCAGGGCTTCTTGTGCCGGCTCCGGGGCCCCGGCTTGCTCTTCTTCCAACGCTTCCTCCGCGTCGGGCAGGGCCAGGGTTTCTTCCGCCAGGTACAGCCAGGCCAACGGCTCCGCGGAGGGGGCGGATTCAGCAGGCTCTGGCGGCTCCGCTTCACTCCCTTCCCCGGCGGTCGGTTCCGGGGCTTCCGCCTCCGGCAGGTCATCCGGCGGAAGGTGCAGCCAGGCGGGGGCTTGGGCCGGCGCGGGTTCATGAAGAGGCTCGGTGACGGGAGGCAGGTCCGGCAGGGCAGAAGGTTGCCTGGCCTGGCCGCGGGCGATGGGGGCGGTCGGTTCGATCGAGCTGCCTCCCAGCACCTTGAGGGAGGTCTCCCCGATGCGGATCAAATCCCCCACTTGCAGGCGCAGCGGCTTGAGGATCTGGACGTGGTTCAGGTAGGTGCCATTGGTGCTGCCAAGGTCGTTCACCTCGTAGCCGCCTTCCACCAGGTGGATGACGGCATGATGGCGGGATGAGCGCGGGTCGCTGATCTGGATTTCACAATCACTGCCGCGGCCAATTTTAGCGCTGCCCGTCAACTCATATTCGGCACTGATCGAATCTCCACTGAGCAAGCCCAGCCGCCAGGTGAGCGGACGGATGGGCGGCATGGGCAGGGCATTCGGGCGGGTCAGGTAGTATTCCACCAGGTCCAGCAGGCTGGCGGCGGGCAGGCTTTCCAGGCGCACCAGGCCAGCCATCAGTTCGATCTTCACCAGGCTGCTGACGCCGCTTTGCAGGTAGATGAAATGCGCCCGGTGAACATCCCCCTGGGGATTGGCCCGGCGGACCATCAATTGAACGCGGGTATCTATGATCAGCAGGTGATGCGCCAGGTGGTTGGCCGCCTCATTGATGAAGTAGCTTTTACCATCCGGGTGCGGGGTGATCAGGCTGCGGTTGACCAGGTTGAGCAGGGCAGCAGCAAAGTGATCGGCATCCGGTGGGGTGGGCAGGTTGGCCGCCTGGCGAATGACCGCCAGCAGCCATTGGGAGGAAAGCGAGGGCGTAGCAGCCATGGCGGCGATCTCTTGCGGGCTGAGGGAAGGGGAGAGCGGATTGGAATCGCTGATGATGGATTGCAGAATGGCCGCCCGGCTGCGGTCGAGCAGGGCAGCCAGAGCCAGGGCTTCGGTGAGCGGCAGATCCGCGGAAAAAGTGACCGGCTGCAACAGGCTTTCACCGGTATATTGGCGCAGGGAGGAGAGCAAATCGGTGGGGCGGGCCGGGGCGGTCAATGCCAGGTCATTCCCGTTTTGCACCAGGGAAGCCGATTCGTCATCCAGGCCGGAGAAGAACAGGCTGTAATTGAGGGTTTTCTCGCCGCTTTCCAGTTGCAGGTGCAGGCTGGCAGAAGGGGCTGCCAGCAGGTTGAGGATGGGCAAAAAGCCGGGGGAAGCTGCGCCGGAAGGCTCCAACAGGCCTTCCTTCAACAGGGCCTGGCGGGCATCTTCGGGCAGGGTCAGCGGTTGCATGCCCTGCCAGGCGCACAACGCCCCCGGAGGGAGGGTCGCCAGGCTGGCGAGCGCCGGCAACCAGGCCGGTTCCAGGTTCAAACGGAAGGGGGAAATCATCGCCGCAACCTCCTAAGTGTTCTGGGATGCTGCCTGTATTCTCAATCGTCTGGGTGGAACCGGCAAATTCGTTTCCACCCGGGGAGCCCGGGCAGCTGCTTCTTCTACCCTGTTTTCAAGCTCGACCACTCCACCTCGATGGCGCGGTGGATGGGCATGTTCTCCAAAAAGGTGCGGCGCAATTTCTGATCCTGGATGCGCCCGGCACGCTCTTGCAATACCTGGTAGGCTACTTCCAGCACCCGCACCGCCCGCCCATCGTTGACTGCCCGCAGCGCCTGGTAGCAGGTCCAGTAGGCCTGCAGCGGTTCTTCCATGCTGGCGGCGGCCCCGCTGCGCAGCAGCGGCAGCACTTCATTGATCTCCGCCACCGCCCGGGCAGCCTCGCCGCGCTCCAGCAGCACACCTGCCAGCTCGATCTGGCATTCCAGGGCGCGCCCGGCCTGCCCGGCATTCTGGAAGAGTGCCCGCGCCTGGCGCAGGTTGTCCTGTGCATCTTCCCAGCGCCGCAGGCCGCGTTGCGCCCGCCCCAGGTCTTGCAACAGTTCAGCGCGCGGGCGGTCTTCGGTTTCTCCCAGCTTGCTCAGCGCGAGGGTGGCGTATTTGTGGGCATCTTCAAAATGGCCGGTATGGATGGAGAGGTTGGCCATGGCTCGCAGAGCGGAAGCCTCGCCGCGCCGGTCGCGCATGCGGGTGAAATTGTGCAACGAGCGTTCAAATTGGTTGCGCGCCCGCAGCGGATCACCCACCTGGCAGGAGAAAATCCCAAGCTGCAATAATGCCCGCCCCTCACCCGCCAGGTCGTTGCCTTCACGGCATAAGGCCACCCATTGCTCGGCGGAAGTGCGCGCCTGCTCGTAATCTCCCTGGCGCAGGGAGAGCATGGTGAGGTTGGCCAGGGTAACCACCCGCCCATTGCGGCTGCCCACCTGTTCAAAGATCAGGCGGGCCTGCTGAATGTAACCCACCGATTTGGCGTAATTGTGCGTGCTGAGGTACACATCGCCCAGGTTGTTCAGGCTGCGCCCCTCGCCCATCCGGTCACCGATTTCCCGGCTCAGGCGCAGGGCCAGTTCAAAGTAGTGGATGGCCTCGGCAAAGTCGCTCACCTCGGAAGCCACCACCCCCAGGCTGACGAGGGCAGAGGATTCGCCGCGCCGGTCGCCGGTGCGGCGGCTCATCTCCAGGGCTTGCTCGTGATAATCACGGGCTTCCTTCACCTGCCCCAACAGGCGGCTGACCACGCCCAAATGGCGCAAGCTTTCACCTTTCAGGCGGGTCAACCCGGCCTGGCGCGAGAGGTGCAGCGCCTGCTCAAACTGGTTGCGGGCGCTGGGCAGTTCATTCTGACGGGTGAGGACGATGCCCCAGCGCAGGTAGCCCTCGGCCTCGCAGCGGGTGATCCGGGCGCTCTCTGCCAGCCGGATGGCACGTTGCGCCTGCTGGGCAGAGGCCATGTACCCCCCGGTGATTTCGGCAATGCTGGCCTGGCGCAGGGCAGATTCGGCCTGATAAAGCCGATCGCCGAGATGGTTGGCAAGCTCGTCCAATTGCTGGATGTCGCGCAGCTCCTGCTCACGCTCTCCTTGTAAGTCAAAAACCCGCGCCCGTTCCAGCAAAATGGCACAGCTTTGCTCCATCTGGTCGGTTGGGGTATATTCCAGCGCCCGGCCAAAGTAATCCACCGCATCCGCATTGGCGTACTGTGCGGCGGCACGCAGCCCGGCCCGCAGATACCAGCGCGAGGCCAGCGCATACTGTCCGGCGCGCTCATAATGATCCGCCACCCAACCGGAAAACTCATCCACCCGGTCCCCGGCATGTTCTGCCAGCCAGCGGGCGGTTTCGGCGTGGTAACGGCGGCGCTGCTCCGCACTCACCGTGCCGTAGGTCACCTCATGGAAGAGATTGTGCTTGAAAACAAACTCCTGGGCGCTGGCAAAGGTGGAATGCGGTCGGCTGTAGATCACCTCGCGGGCAGCCAGTGAGAGCAGGATGCGGCGGCAATCGCGCCCCTCGCCAGCCGCCGGATCTTCATTACAGCACAGGTCCTCAATCGCCGCATCCCAAAAGACACGGCCCATCACCGAGGCGACCTGTAGAATTTCCCGCTCGTCCTCTTCCATCGTCGAAAGGCGGGCTTGCAGCACGCCATTCAGCGTGGGGGGTACGCGTAAACTCGCCAGCTTGCCTGGCTCCACCCACCAGTTATGCTCGCCCTTCTGAATGACCCCATCCTCGATCATCATTTTGATCAATTCTTCCACATAAAATGGGTTCCCATCCGCCTCGTTGACCACCAGCTCCATCAATACCTGGGGGATGACCTCCAGGCGGCGGAGGATATCCGTCACCATGCGGCGGGCATTATCCTTGGAAAGGGGCAGCAATTCCAGGCGGGTGAAGGCAGCCTGTGAAGCACCCCAATCCGGGTGATCGGTCAGGAAGGAGGGGCGGGCGGCGCTGATCAGCAGGGCCGGGTGTCCGGTCAGATGTTGGGAGAGGTTATTGATGAAATCCAGCGAGCGGGCATCCGCCCAGTGCAGGTCTTCAGCGCACAGCACCAGCGGATCCGAGCTGGCAACCGCCGAGAAGAATTGCATCAGGTAATGGGTGGCCCGGTCACGGATTTGCAGGGTATCGTTGAGGATGCCGGTAAGCACCGGGGAGTTGGAAAAATCAAATCCGATCAGGTGACCGATAAAGTGGGCCTTCTCGCGGCCCATCTCACCCATAAAGCCGACGATGCCATCTTCCAGCTTTTGGCGGGCTACCGCTGCGCTGTCGGAATCCTGGATTTCAAAGCGGGTGGCAAAAACACTGCGGATGAGGGAGTAGGGCTGGGTGTGCATCTGCTCCGTGGCCCGCCCCTGGAAATACACCACCTCTTCGGGGCGCAGTTCCATCCAGTTGATGAACTCGTAAATCAGGCGGGATTTGCCCAGCCCGGCCTCGCCGATCAAGGCCACATGGTAGCCCTTGCGGTTGTGCAGCGCAGAGAGGAAAATCTCCTGCATCTGCACCAGTTCACTCTCCCGGCCTACCATGCGGGTTTCAATGCCCTCCACGCCGCGCGAAACCAGGCGGAAGGCACGCGGCTTGGCCCGCTCGATGACGTAGGTTTGCACGGGTTCGGCCCGCCCGGCGATCAAAATCGGGTCGAGAGAATGGACATCAAACACCCCCCGCACATGGCGGTAGGTATCATGGGAAATCATAATTCCATCCAGCGGCGCCCCCGCTTGCAGGCGGCAGGCAATTTCCGCAGCCTCCCCGGAGATGGAAACCTGGCCCGAATGGGAAGCCGGATCGGCCAGCAACAGGCCGGTATGCAAGCCCATGCGTACATGCAGCGCCTTGAGACGGGGCAGTTTGCGGCCCGCCTGCCAGTGACCGCCGGTGATTTCAGCCAGCATATCCAGCGCCGCCCGGATGGCCTGCTCCGGGTCTTCACCCCGGTTGGGGAGCTGCCCCCAAACCGCCAGTACGGCTTCGCCGTCCCGGGTATCCACCACGCCGCCGTATTCGCTGATGACGCTCTTCCAACGATTGATGAGACGCTGGCGGGCGGTGCGCAAAGTCTCTTCGTCCAGGTGTCCGGTCGTCTCCTGGAAGCCGGTCAGTTGGGCACAAAGCACGGTTGCCGGCACCCGCAGTGGATCGGGGGGTAGGGGGGCTTCTTCCAGGGAGATTAATTTTTCGCGCAGGGCGGCGATGGCCGGGTCTACCACGGAATCCCCCAGGGTGGCGCGCTGGCGTTCCAGCTCGGCTAGCGATTGTTGCAGTTCTTCGCGCTCATCCATCAAAAGCACCTCTTCCATGAACGGCCGCCGGCCTGCCAGGGCAAACCTGCCGCCGCCCGTTCTTCGTTGACGAACCTATTCACTTTAACATAAGACGCCAGAAGATTCAACCCGATACCGCATCATTTTATGGCAATTGCAGCAGCCGGCCCCCACCCTGGCGCGCATATAGCTCAAAGGCCGCATCCAGGGCCGCCCGGTTCGGCCAGAAGGTTGTCAGTTGCGAGGCATAATCTGCTGCCGCCTGCTGCCAGATCTCAATGGCTGCTGCGCTCAACCTCTCCGGCGTGATGCTGCTGGCGCTGGAATAACCCTCCCAACCGGGCGGGTTGCGCATCACATACGGCACATCCGGGTAGTACCACAGGCGCAAGCCCAATTTTTGGGCAGCCAGGCGAACCAGCCAGTGGTCGGTATGGCTGCCAATCGCCAGCGGGGCTGCCACTTGCGCCGTCCCCGGTAATTGGCGCCCCAGTTGGTCTGCAAGCTGATCCACCAGCCAGGGCTCCGGGTGATTTGCAGAGGCCCAAAGACCCTGCTCATCCTGCACCATGGGCTGCCCGCTGGAGGGATCATAGCGGTAAATGCAATCCGGGATGGCAAAAGGGCGCGCCATGGCCCCCACCCGGGCGCAGGCAGCCGCATCTTCCGCCCGGCGGGCTTCCACGCCCTGGCCGCTAAGCCCCCAGCGGGCGTGCAACTGGCTGGCAAAGGGCGTCAGCGGGTGTTGCGGGGGCGGATCTCCGGCGCAGATGGTCCAAATTTCCACCCTCTCACCCGATTGGCCTTGCAG
>CALESS010000101.1 GCA_937907495.1 uncultured Anaerolineaceae bacterium | reverse complement strand
GCAGCGAATCCGGCCGTCAGCCATGATTCCTCCACCAACGGCCTGATCAATGCCATCAAGAAAATGCAGCAATAAAACCGGATAATTTTGAATTTCATGGATGATCGGTATTTCCTTCCATCTGTTATGGATTATGGTTCTATTTTCCGGAAATTCTGGGAAGATAGGGGGCGGATTGATCTGAGATGGAGGGTTTTTGAGGAAGATATTTCTTCTCTTGCCCATAGGGGAAATTAATTGGATGAATCCTCAAAATTTAGTTGAATAATAATTATTAGTTGTTACAATGTTCATAGAGTTCGGAGTTCCATGAAACTCTATTTCTTTGTTTCCCTTGTCTGTAGAACCTATCTTTGAACGGTGAAGCGCTGCAATCTTAAGTTCCGTTCGATCCCCCACCGAATTGATAAATCGAGATTCTCTCTCCATATACTTCCAAGGAGGAAGCCATGTCTCGCAAAAAACTATCTATGATCGTTTTTGTCTTTCTAACGACCGTATTATTAACGGTCAGTGTGGTAACCGCCCAGACGCCCTTAGGGATGGGGGGAACCTTGCCATATGCAGGCCAATTGGCAGATTCATCGGGTCAACCGGTAGCAGATGGCCAATATGATTTTATTTTCACTCTGTACCCAATGGAGAAAAATGGGGATGTGCTGTGGACCGAAATGCAAACAGAAGTTCAGGTGAAGGCAGGAAATTTGAATGTGATTCTCGGGAAGAACACGCCCATGTCCAAAGAGTTGGCTGAACGACCGGGATTATGGTTGTCCGTCAGTGTGCGCGGACCGCAGGATGGTGATTTCGTTCTGTTGAATCCACGCATCAATCTACGGCTACCTAAAGTTGTCAGCACGCTGACTTGTCCCCATAACCATTTCACGGATAGCTGGCCTGGTGAAAGCTCGGATTGGGGGCTGCTCCTTGAAAATATGAGCACTGGGGATGGCTTGCGCGCTTACAGCAGGTCTCAGGTTTGGAATTATGCGGCTGTTTTTGGAGCAAACGTAGCTACGACAGGTTATGGTACAGGTGTCTATGGCTTTAGCAATAATGGGGCAGGCGTTTATGCAAACAGCGGCAGCGGGGATGGATTGGAAGCTACTACCGCTTCGAATATCAAGAGTGCCATCTACGGTCATTCTGTTGATGGGAATGGAATCTGGGGGATCAGCACAAATCGGCAAGGTGTGCATGGCGGCAGTACAAATAACTTTGGTGTGGAAGCGACGGGTGGTGGTGATTCCAGTTATTCAGATCTGATTGGAGATTTGTTAATTGGTGGAAGCCGGGCAGAAATATTTGCACCAGGCAATATCATGGAGTTTTTCACGAATGGCTTTTTTGTCATTGACCTGGATAATGACAATAACAGCTCCAATCAATTTGAGATTTGGAACGGGGATGAATCCTTGGTCTATAAGGTGGATGAAGCAGGCAACACAATGGCTATAGGTACAAAGTCCGCCAGTGTCAATACGCCTAGTTATGGTCAGCGCTTGTTGTACTCAGTTGAAAGTACTGAAGTTTGGTTCGAGGACATCGGGACTATGTATCTGGAGAAGGGTGTTGCCTTGGTCAAATTTGAGCCGATTTTCGCTGAGACTGTGGACCTTGGAACAGCTTACCACGTATTTGTTACATCCCTCTGTGAGGATGCGGTTGTCTTGTATGTCACAGAGAAAACGGCGGAGGGTTTCACGGTCAAGGGTGTTTCGCTGGATAACGAGCCAAGCAATTGCGCCTTTGATTATCGAGTTGTGGCGAAACGTCGGGGGTACGCAGATGAGCGCTTGGCCCCTGTTATTACTACTGCTAACAGCAAACCTTAAATGGCGAATCAATACACAAGGAGATTAGGAGACAAAAGATGAAAACGCGGAAGGTGCTATTAGCCCTGGTTGTAGCAGTGTTCCTTATTTCAATTTCTGGCTCAGCTTATTCAGAGGTGCGTTCTTTTTCGGGTGTTTCGAGCGAGTCATCTGGCGGTCAATATATTTTAACCATACAGGTAACAGAAGTGGTAAAATCCAGCGGTTACCAATTGTTGGATAAAACCAAGGCGCTTGACCCGGCTTCTGGCTGTTGTTGTACAATCTGCCTGCCAATTATCCAGAAATGAGCATGTGATCTATATTGTAGATGGACATAACCTGATTCCCAAGCTGCCGGGCTTAAGCCTGGAAACGGTGGATGACGAACTGCGCTTGATCGAACGATTGCAGGTCTTTTGCCGCATCCAGCGCGCCACGGTGCAGGTATTTTTTGACCGTGCCCCGGCGGGCTTCTCCGGGGTGCGGTCTTTTGGGGCGGTGCGCGCCTATTTTGTGCCGCAGGGCACCACCGCCGATGATGCCATTGCCCGTCACCTGCAGCGCCTCGGAAAGAATGCCCGCGGCCAGGGGTTGGTCAGCTCGGATCGGCGGGTGCAAGCGGAGGGGAAATCTGCCGGGGCGCAGGTGATCAGCTCGGAAAGCTTTGCGGCTCTTGTGCTGGCTGCGGAGGCGAAAGCGGTGGAAATCACCCGCACGGAAGAGAAAAATCTCTCCGCGCGAGAGGTGGAAGATTGGTTGGATTTTTTCAAATCCCGGCCAAAAGACTCTTAAAATACTCATGCTTTTCTAATGTAAAACCGACAATTAAGATGTATATTATCCAATAGACACCGCTTTATTGGTAGTATCGGTGTCCCACCGAACAGCAACTGTCAGCCCACCCCCCCTGGGTTGATTCGCCGAGAGGCGCAGATGCCAACGGTGACATTCCCTCCCAAAGATCGCCCGGCATGTCCCCCCCATGCCGGGCGATCAAAATTTAAGGTCGGGGTATAATCCAGCTATGACCCTCATACAGGACCATTTGATTAGTCGTTTACGCGCCTTTGCCGCCGGGCACGGTCTACAAACGCTGCCCGAACGCAACATTGATTATGGGCTGCAGATTATTGTTACGGATGGCTCTTGTGAAGTGCCGCTCAACATTTACACCACCGGCAAGCTGGTGGTGGGGGGCAAAGCCAGCCCGCTGCGCAGCCAGTTGCAGGAATGGGCTGCCAGCCAGGGGGCGGGCGGCCCGGCAAAACCGGGGCGGGTTCTCGCAGCGCATATCGGGGTGGATGAATCTGGCAAGGGAGATGTTTTTGGGCCGCTGGTGGTCGCCGGGGCGGTGGTTCAGCCAGAGCAATCCAGCCTGCT
>CALESS010000100.1 GCA_937907495.1 uncultured Anaerolineaceae bacterium | reverse complement strand
CGCCGGCCGTTTGCGGGCAAGCTCCGCAGCCGGGGATTCCTCCCCTGCCGCCCGCACCACCCTGTGGAAGGCGCTCTGGGTGCTGCTGGTCTCAGCGGCTCTCATCCCGGCCTATACGCTGGCAATTTCGTATGGTTTGCGTTCGGTCAGCCACCCGCAAGGCCTGGCGGTGCTGCCGTTCATGGCGCTGCTGGCCAGCGGTGCTTTTATCGGCGCGCTGCTCGCCGGCGGGGGCATGTTGACCCGCCGCAAACAGTGGGGGCGGTTGTTCCGTGCGCCCATGCGCCTGCACCTGTATGCCGTCCTCTCGGCCTTGGCCCACTACGGCGGCAATATCATCCACACCTTTGCCACCGCCCGGCTTTCTTCGGTGGTCTCGTGGCCGCTGGGCTTCACCTCCGGCCTGTGGACGCAGATGTGGGGGCTGATCTATGGCGAGTTCCGCGGCGCGCCGCGCCCGGCCTACCTCTGGCTGGCAGCCGGGGTGCTGCTCTATGCCCTGGGCGCCTGGCTGATTGCGTTCTAAGGATAAAAAACGATGGCTGAGAAGCGAGAATCAAAAAAAGGCAGCAAAACCAGTTCCTTTGGCACCACCCGCCGGATCAACCATGATTCCTCCCCCTACTATAATTCCCGCCTGTACGCCGGGCTTCGCCGGGAGCGCGCAGCAGCCGGAGACTTCCCGCCCGATCAACCCTTTCCAGCGGAACTGCTGAATACGATCATCCACGGTAGTTCCGAACAGATGAAGGAAATCCCCGATAACTCCATCCATTTGATGGTCACCTCCCCGCCCTACAACGTCACCAAGACTTATGACGAGGACCTCTCGCTGGAAGAGTATCTCACCCTGCTGAAAAACGTCTTCAGCGAGACCCGACGCGTATTGGTGCACGGCGGGCGGGCCTGCATTAACGTAGCCAACCTGGGGCGCCGCCCTTACCTGCCGCTCTCGGATTTTATCTCGCACATCATGCTGGAGATCGGCTTCCTGATGCGCGGCGAGATCATCTGGCATAAGGGGGCCGGGGCGGGTACATCCATGGCCTGGGGAAGCTGGCAATCGGCTTCCAACCCGGTGCTGCGGGATACGCACGAGTACATCCTGGTCTTCAGCAAGGGTGATTTCAAGCGCAGGAAGAAAGAAGGCCAGCAAGATACCATCTCCAGGGAGCAATTCATGGAATGGACCAAATCGGTTTGGGCGATGAACCCGGAATCTGCCAAAAAAGTCGGGCATCCAGCGCCTTTTCCGCTGGAGCTGCCCTACCGCCTGATCCAGATGTACACCTTCCGCGGGGATGTGGTGCTGGACCCCTTCATGGGCAGCGGATCCACGGCCATCGCCGCCCTCAAATCCGAGCGCAACTATGTAGGTTATGATATTGATGCTGAATACATCCGGCGGGCGGAAGAGCGCATCGCTCCGTTCAAAGCCCAACCTGGAATTGGTTTGTAGCCTTTACCCCACCGCTTTGACCCGGTTTCCCCGGCTGCCCGAAGCCGCCATAACATTCTTTGGCACGATACACCTTGAAAATTTCTAGTGGAGAACCCATGAAAATCGGCTCGATCGTCATCCGCTGTTACGAATTTGAAAAAATGATGGCCTTCTGGCAGGCTGCCCTGCACTACGTCCCGCTCTACCCTCCGGAGGGTGGCTGGGTCATCCTGCATGACCCTGCCGGCCGCGGACCCAACATTTCCCTGGATCGCATCCCGCAGAAGCGGACAGGCAAGCGCTGCCACATCCACCTGGATCTCTACACCGACGACCAGGCAAGCGAGGTGGAACGGCTGTTGGGCCTCGGCGCCCGGCGCTATCCCTGGCGCTACCCCCCGGATGCCGATTACGTGGTGTTGGAAGACCCGGACGGCAACCTGTTTTGCGTGGTGGAGTAACCCGCCTCCCCTCCGGCTACCCGCCCATCTCCAGCAGATGCCGCGCCAGCCCCTGCGGCGCTGCCCTGCCCCGCCGGGCTGCAAAGCGCACCGCCCCTGCCAGCAGCCGAAACAGGCCATAGCCGATCAGCGTTCCGCTGGCGTTGAGAATCACATCGTTGATATCCACACTGCGGGATGTTGCCCCAAAAACCAGGTTCAAGATCAACTGCCCCAATTCAAAGCTCAATCCACCTGCCAGCAGCAGCCAGGGCAGGCGGCGCGGGCGGATGCGCACCACCAGG
>CALESS010000099.1 GCA_937907495.1 uncultured Anaerolineaceae bacterium | reverse complement strand
TCATCCGGCCGCTCGGCCCCACCCTTGCACCCATTCACCATAATTAATAAATCCGGTTTTCTCCGCGGCTCTGTGACTCTGTGGTTAAAAGTTTTTCTGTGGCTTTGGGAGTGTCATCCGGCCGCTCGGCCCCACCCTTGCATCCCAATTCCAATCCTATATAAATCCGGTTTTCTCCGCGGCTCTGTGGTAAAATGTTTTTGTGTGTTATTGAAAATCCGGTTTTCTCTGTGACTCTGTGACTCTGTGTTAAATGTTTTTCTGTGGCTTTGGGAGTGTCATCCGGCCGCTGGGCCCCACCCTTGAATCCGTTCACCATAATATATAAATCCGGTTTTCTCTGTGGCTCTGTGACTCTGTGGTTAAAAGTTTTTCTGTGGCTTTGGGAGTGTCATCCGGCCGCTCGGCCCCACCCTTGCACCCATTCACCATAATTAATAAATCCGGTTTTCTCCGCGGCTCTGTGACTCTGTGGTTAAAAGTTTTTCTGTGGCTTTGGGAGTGTCATCCGGCCGCTCGGCCCCACCATTACCTCCATTCACCATAATATATAAATCCGGTTTTCTCTGTGACTCTGTGGTTAAATGTTTATCCGTGTTATTAAGATTCCCGTTTTCCCCGCAACAACGGCATGGCGGCCTGCACCGCCCGCGCCCGGTGGCTAAGGCGGTTCTTCTCCGCCCGCGTCAACTCGGCCATGGTCCGGCCCAGCCCCGCGAGGTAGAAGATCGGGTCGTAGCCAAAGCCATTCTCGCCGCGCTCGGCGGGCAAAATCTCACCGCGGCACTCACCCTCGGCAAATTGCAGCGGCTGGCCCGGCTCGGCGAGGGCCACCACGCACACAAAGCGCGCCCGCCAGGGTTGCGGCTGGTTCGCCAGGTTCTTCAGCAGCAGGGCACGCCGGTCGGCATCCGTGGCCCCCGCTTGTGGCGAGTAGCGCGCCGAATGCAGCCCGGGTGCACCGCCCAGGGCTTCCACCTCCAGCCCGGAATCATCTGCCAGGGTCAGTAAGCCGCTGGCGGCGCAGAAGGCAGCCGCCTTGAGGGCTGCGTTTTCCGCATAAGTCGCCCCGGTTTCCGCCACCTTCAACCGGATGCCCGCCTCCGCCGGCAACAACAGGCGGAAGGGCAGGCCTTGCAGCAGATCCTGCAGCTCAACGATTTTGCCGGGGTTGGTGGTGGCAATCAGCAGGTCTGTCATTATTATTATCCTTTTTTATCATATTAATCATAAATACTTGACTAGATTAAAAGCCTGTGCTATAATGTTTCACGGAAGCCATCCACCTCCATTCACCTTCTACATATATGAATCGTATCAAATACAGGGTGGCTGGTACTTCCCATTATACTCGTACGCCTTAATAATTGCCCAGTGAGCCTGCCCCGTCACCCCTTCCGGATCAATGTTGGATTCCTGCTCAACCAGTCCATCGGTTACAGCCGGGAGATCAACTTCGAATTCCCTCAAGTCGTTCTGGCTCCCCAGGATGCTTCTCCGGCCCGCCCGGAAGACCTGCTGGCGGTGGATGATTTGAAAGGAACAGTGCGCATCAGCCGCACCCCGCAGGGATTACTTTTCGATGGCGATTTCAGTGGATGGGTGGATACCCAGTGCGTCCGCTGCCTCACCGATGCCAAAATCTATCTGACAACCCAATTTAGCGAGTTGTATGCCTTCAACCGCCGCTCCACCACGGATTCTGATTTGATCCTCCCCGAGAATGCCAATGTTGATTTGGAGTGGCTGCTGCGTGAGTACTTTTTAGTAGAAATTCCCATCAGCCCGCTGTGCCAGCCAGATTGCAAAGGCCTGTGCAGAATTTGTGGCGAAAACCTGAACCTCAACCTGTGCGAACACGGTTCTCATGAAGAGGCGCCCCAATAGGAGTGCCGCCCCAGGAGGGTTTGATTGGCCAATCCAGGCAGGCGAAAACAAAATGGAGAGAATCTGACATTACTGCTGGAAAAAGCAGATGTTCAGGGTTACCTCACCCGCGAAGACCTGTACGAAGCCTATCCAGAGGTCGCACGCGATGCCGACCGGCGCGAATCTCTTTCCAACATGCTGCGCAACAAGGGTATCGAAATCGTGGACCCGGACTCCAACGAGGCCTTCAGCGAAGAGGAGAGCGAAGAGCTATACGAGGATGACTCTCCGGAGGCGATGGTGAACCTCGACCCGGTTTCCACCGAGGATACGATTGGTCTGTATCTAAAGGAGATGTCGCGGGTGCCCCTGCTCAACATGGCTGAAGAGCAATCCCTGGCCAAACGCATCGAAGCCGGCAAAGCAGCCGACCAGGAACTTGCGCATTGCAATGGCCGCACCGCCGCCGCCCGCCGGATGGAATTGGTATCCCTGGTGGAGGACGGCCAACTGGCGCGCGAGCATCTCATCAAGGCCAATACCCGCCTGGTGGTTTCCATTGCCAAACGCTATATCGGGCGCGGCGTGCCTTTCCTTGACCTGATCCAGGAAGGTAACCTGGGACTGATGAAAGCCGTGGAAAAATATGAATACCAGCGCGGTTTCCGCTTTTCCACCTACGCCACCTGGTGGATCCGCCAAACCATCACCCGCGCCATTGCCGACCAGGGCCGCACAATCCGCGTCCCCGTCCACATGGTGGACCGGATCCGCATCCTCTACCGCCAGACCCACGAATTGGAACAGACGCTCGGACGGGCGCCCACCAGCGAGGAATTAGGCGTCGCACTGGGGGTTCCAGCCGCCAAGGTGGAATGGATGCTGAAAGTCTCCTGGCTGCCACTCTCGCTGGAAAGCCCGATCAACGAAGATGAGGAAGATTCGGAGCTGGGCCAGTTTGTCGAGGATCAGCTCACTCCCACCCCGATGCAATCTGCCTATTCCAAACTGCTGACGGAAAAAATCCGGGATGTATTGGAAACTCTGCCGCCGCGTGAGGCGCGCATCCTGCGCCTGCGCTTTGGGCTGGAAAATGGCCGCATTTATACCCTGGAAGAAGTGGGGCAAAAATTTGGCCTGACCCGCGAGCGCATCCGGCAGATTGAAAGCAAAGCTCTGCGCCGCCTGCGCCACCCGCGCCGTGCCCGTCAATTACGGGAATACCTGTAAACAACACACACCGCCACGAAGGCGGTGTGTAATTTTATCTAGATTTCAGGCTGCTGTTGCTTCCAGTGCAGCACAGCGTCTTTGATCAATTGACGCACTTGCGGGTAGGGCACCTCTTCCACGCTGTGAAAAACCTGCTCCCCGATGCTCACGGCAACCCCATCCGACTGGTCATCATGAATGGCAATCCCTTCATTTTCCAGACCGCTTCCCTGGATCAACTCCTGCAGTATCAGGTTAACCTGTTCGGTCACGCTCGCGGCGGGTTGCACGGCTGCCTGATCTGCATGAGGCACATTCTCCTCAACCGTTGCGACAGCCGGTTCAGCAGAAGGCACACCTTCCGGCTCAAGCGATTCCCCGGCAGCCTCTCCTTCCAGCTCATTCTCCGCTGGAGTCGCCACCTGGGTCTCTGTCCGTTCGACCTTTTCATCGGCAGTTACGGCTTGAGTCTCTTCCAATGCAGCTCCCGCAGCTACGGCTGAA
>CALESS010000098.1 GCA_937907495.1 uncultured Anaerolineaceae bacterium | reverse complement strand
TCGCCGGAGCCAGGATGAGCGGGCAGGTGGTCACCAGCGCAGTGAGGGAGAGCAGGTTATCCCCCAGGCCATAGGCCAGCTTGGCCAGGGTGTTGGCGCTGATGGGGGCGATGATAAACAAATCGGCCCCGTGCCCCAGCCCAACGTGGGTGACGTGCCCCTCGCCGCCCCACAGGTCGGCATCCACAAAGGCTTTGCGCCCGGTGACGGATTGAAAGGTAAGGGGGGTAATAAATTTGCAGGCACTTTCACTGAGGATGACATCCACCCGCGCGCCAGATTGGGTCAGGCGGGAGGCAATTTCGGCAGCTTTATACGCCGCAATGGAGCCGGTAACCCCCAGCAGGATGCGTTTGCCTAGCGCGGGATGGCTCATGATCGGTTCATCTCCCACAACATGCGCAAACCGTCGAGCGTCAGCCAGGGTGCCAGGATTTGAATCACATCCGTTTCGGCGGCGATTCCTTCTGCCAGGCCGCCGGTGGCAATCACTTTCATTTCTTTGCCCAACTCCTGCCGGAAGCGTTCCACCATGCCTTCCACCAGGGCCACATAGCCATAAAGCAGACCGGATTGGATGGCGTGGACGGTGTTGCGCCCGATGACATTCGGCGGGCGTTGGATATCCACCCGCGGCAGCTTGGAGGTGCGGTGGAACAGGGCATCGGCGGCAATACCGATGCCGGGGGTGATGGCGCCGCCCAGGTATTCGCCATTGGCAGAGAGGGCATCAAAGGTGGTGGCTGTGCCAAAATCCACAATGCAGGCCGGGCCGCCGTAGAGCTGCATCACTGCCACTGCATCCACGATCCGGTCAGCGCCCACGGCGCGCGGGTCCTCATACAAAATGGTGATGCCGGTTTTCACCGTGTGGTCAATGATGAGTGGTTCCTGGTTGAGGTAATGCTGGCAGGCTTGCTGAATGCGGGTGGTGAGGGTTGGCACCACCGAGGCCAGGCACACGCCGTCCAACAGGGCAGGGGAGCAGCCCGCGTGTTGTAACATGCCCAGGATTTGCAGGCCGTATTCATCCGGCATCCGTTCATGATCGGTTGCCAAGCGCCAGCGGGCGCCAAGTTTCTGCCCCTCGTACAGGCCAAGGGTCAGGTTGGTGTTGCCAATATCAATGGTGAACAGCATAAATTTCTCCCGTGATGGATCAGGGACGGTTGAGATCTTCGATGATTTCGGCTGCCAGTTCATACCGGCTGAAGGCGGGCATGAGGTAAATTCCCTGAACCTTGCTGTGCAATTGTTGAGTCAATTCTATCGCAATTTGCACGCCTGTACGAGGGCCATTTTCACCGGCTGCTTCCATGCGCTGAACGATTTCGGGTGGAATGAAGACCCCCGGCACTTCGTGGTGCAGAAAAGAGGCGTGGCGGGCGTTATAGAGCGGGAGAAGCCCCAACAAGAGCGGTACGGGCAGCGGCCCATGTTCCGATTCGTAGAGTTGGAGGAAATTTTGCACCGGTTCCGCCGCATAAATGGGCTGCGTGAGGATGAAATCCGCCCCGGCCTTCAACTTGCGGCGCAGGTTCTTGATTTCAGCCTGTGCATCTTGCGGGTTGAGGTTAAGGGCGCAGCCGACAAAAAATCCGGTGGGCTGGCCGATATCCGTTCCAGCATGGTCCACCCCGGCATTGAAATTCTGCTTGATTAATTTGATCAGCCCGGAGGGAACCAGGTCGTAATTATCCATCGCATCCGGATAATCCCCAATGGCGGTGGGGTCGCCCATCACCACGAAAACGTTGCGTACCCCGAGGGCATGGGCAGCCAGCAGATCCCCCTGTACCCGCAGCAAGTTGCGGCCGCGGGTGGGGAAGTGCAAAACCGTTTCGATTTCCACCCGCCGCTGGATGAGCGAGCAGACCGCCCAGGGAGACATGCGCATGCGCGCCATGGGTGAATCGGCCACATTGATCACATCTGCGCCGGCTTCTTTCAACAGGCTGGCCCCGGCCATCAGCTTTTGGGTCGTCAGGCCGCGCGGGGGGTCCATCTCTACCGCGATGGTGAACTTGCCGCTGGCTAATTTTTCCGCCAGTAGAGTCGGCTCCAGTTGAGGTTCGCGGCTTTCATCGCTCTCGGTTACAGAAAGGGAAAATCCGTTGCTGGCAGGGGCGGCGGGGGCGCTGTCCAGCGTTTGCCGGATCACCTGGATGTGCTGCGGGGTCGTGCCGCAGCATCCACCAATCACAGAGGCTCCGTTTTCCCAGAAGGCCAGCGTGTAGTCGCGGAAGTAGTCGGCGGCTGCCGGGTATTTGATCCGCCCGCCAACTTGCTCTGGCCAACCGGCGTTGGGCATCACGGAGAAGCGCCCCTCCGGTACGGCATTGCGCATCTGCTTCAAAATCCGCAGAATTTGGTTCGGTCCGCCAGAGCAATTGACGCCGATCACATCTGCGCCCAGTTCAGCCATCTTGCGGGCTACTTTGGTGGGGCTGTCGCCCAGCAGCGTGCGGTCATCGCGGGTGAAGGTCATGGAGGCGATGATGGGCAGGCCGGGGGCAATGGTGCGGCAAGCGTGGATCGCTTCTCGCACCTCGTAAAGATCCGTCATGGTTTCAATGATGAACAGATCCACCCCCGCACCGGCCAGGGCGGCGGCCTGCTCGGCAAAAGCCAGGCGGGCTTGCTCTGGCTGGACGCGGCCAAAGGGTGCCAGGCGCACACCCAGCGGCCCGATATCGCCCGCAATCCAGATTTCGCGGAAGGAGGCCAGCACCACCCGGCGGGCCAGTTCCACCGCGGCCGTATTCATCTCCGTGACGTGCTCTTCCAGGCCGTGTTCGGCCAGTTTGTAGCAATTGGAGCTGAAGGTGTTGGTTTGCAGCATTTCCGAGCCGGCATCAATGTATTCACGGTGAATATCCGCCACCAAGGCCGGGCGCTGCAAATTTAACAGGTCAAAGCTGGCTTCAAAGCTGACGCCGCGCTGGTGGAGCAATGTGCCCATCGCTCCATCAGAAAGGATTGGTTTGCCGGAGGTAAGACGGTCGAGGAAGTTTTTGCTCATGGGTTGGCCTGCTTAGCGGGTTAATTGCTCCACCCGGCTCTCTCCGGTGGAGTAATATTTTGCCAGGGGGTGATGGACGATGATGGCCGCGGTGGATTGCTCCGGGATGAGCTGGTAGGCCGGGCTGAGCTGCATCCCCAGGGATACCTGGGCCGGCAATAGCTGGAAGAGAATGGCATGGTCGGACAGTTCCGGGATGGCCGGATAGCCCCACGAATAACGCTTGCCCTGGTCTTCCGCCAGGCCAAGTTCCCGGCGGATGTGGCGGTGCAGGTATTCAGCAGCAGCTTCGGCAGTTTGGACCGCCAAACCATGAGAGAAGTAGGCTTCGGTGTAATCTCCTTCTGCCTGCATTCGGTCAAAGCGATTCGTGGCTTCCTGCCCTACGGTCACGATCTGAAAGGCTGCCACGTCCATTTGTTCCGCCCCCAGCGGGGAAAAATAATCCGCCAGGCACAGGTGGTCGCCCTCTGGTTGGCGGGGGAAGCTCATGCGGGTTAATTCTTCCGGGGTGCCAGCCTGCACAGAACCGGGGTCGAAAATCACCAGGTCGTTGCCATCGG
>CALESS010000097.1 GCA_937907495.1 uncultured Anaerolineaceae bacterium | reverse complement strand
TACCGCCCGCCCATGAGCCAGGTTCCGCTGGAAGTGAACCTGCCCGGGCCGGGTATCCTGGCGCTGGCAGGCAGCGGTGAGTACCTGCCTGGCATGCGGGAAGTGGACCGCTGGCTCATCCAACGGCTGAATCAGCCCGCCCGGGTTGTCACCCTGGCAACCGGTGCCGGCACGGAAGGGGCGGAACGCATCCAATACTGGCAAAGCTTGAGCCTGGACCATTTCAAGGGCCTGGGGGTTGAGCAGGTGCAGGCCATCCCGGTCATTGACCGACCCAGCGCCGAAGACAAAACCCTGGCGGATGCCATCCGCCGGGCAAATTTTGTTTATCTTTCCGGTGGGAAACCTGGTTACCTGGTGCAAACGCTGGCCGGCAGCCCGGTGTGGGCGGCAATCCTGGAGGTGTTGCAGACAGGCGGGGTCGTGGCCGCATGCTCTGCGGGCGCCATGATATTTGGCGCACAAATTCCCCGCATCCGTCCCCCCTGGAAGCTTCAGCCTGGTTTTGGGCTGCTCCCCGGGACGGTAATCCTCCCTCACTATGACGAACTGCCCGCCATCCTGCGGCAGGGCTTGCACGGCCTGTTTTCCGGGCATACCCTGATCGGGGTCGAAGGCGATACCGCCCTCGTATGCACCCCGCAGGGCTGCCTGGTGCGCGGCCGCGGTGCGGTGATCCTTAACAACGGCGAATCCTTCCTGCAATCCACGCAGGGAGAGGAAATCTAATTCGGGAGGCAAGCATGTATTCATCGAAAGCAATGCGTTACCTGATGTTTGGGCTGCTGTACTTCACCCAGGGCATCATCCTGAGCTATTTCACCAGCCTGAACGCTCTCTATTTTCTTTCCAACGGGCTGACGATGACCGATGCGGGCATCTTTGCTGCCATTGCCCTCCTGCCCTTCGTGATTAAAATCTTCCTCGGTATGTTGAGCGACCGGGTCAACCTGTTTGGCATGGGGCACCGCAAACCCTATATTTTGATCGGCCTGCTTATCCAATTGGTCTGCCTGCTGATCGTTCCGGGCATCAACCTGCGCACCCAATACTGGGGCTTTGTTTTCATCGCCTTCATGCTGCAGATGGGCATGGCGCTCTACGACACCACCACCGATGGCCTGGCGCTGGATACCACGCCGGAGGCCGAACAGGGCACCCTGCAGGGGGTGATGGTTGGCGGGCGGGCCTTTGGTGTGGTGGTGACCGCCTCTCTGCTTGGTTTGCTGGCAGATGCGGCAGGCTGGCCCTGGGTCTTCTATGCCCTGGCGATCCTGACCTTGCTGGCCTTCCCGCTGGTGCTGGGGGTGCGTGAAACGCACCGCCCGGCCGGGCAATCTTTCAACTGGAAGGCCTTTCGGGCCTTTAAGAGCTGGCCGATTGCCGCCCTCTCCATTGCCGGTCTGCTGATGTTTTTCATCATCAACGGCGCCAATCAAATCGTCAATCCCTTCCTGCAGGAGACGTTTTCCATCAGCCTGAGCCAGGCCGGATTTTACACCACCATCTGGGGGGTGGGCGTGGTCATTGGTGGGGTCACGGGCGGCTGGCTGCTCTCCCGCCTGGGGCGCAAGAAAGGCCTGCTCACCAGCCTGGTGTTCTCCATTGCGGCTGTCATTGCCCTTTCGCTGATTCCCTCCCGCACGGCGGCCTGGCCGATCATCTTCGCTTTTGGTCTTTCGTTTGGCGCATACCAGGCGCAGTATTTTGCCCTCGCCATGGCGTTCACGGAGAAGAGCATCGCCGCCTCCATGTATTCCATCTTGATGGCGGTCTCCAACATCGGCATCGCTGCCGGGCTTTCGGTCAGCGGCATTCTGGCGGATGCACTGCCCTTCCGCACGGTCTTCCTGCTGCTGGCGGGCATGAACCTGCTGATTTTACCCTTCCTCCCCACCATCTGGCGTTCCCGGCGCTAGCCGCTGACTGCTCAACCGAAAACCGGAAGCCATCGTCGGCCTCCGGTTTTTTTATTTTTCCTTTCCAACAGGTGCTCCAGAATCCGGCTGCGGCCTAACCCCCTGCTGCGGGCTTGATGATTTCCACCTGCCCGGTTTCCGTGGCGTCATACCCCTGGTAGCGCCCGATGAACCTTTTCCCTTCCGAACTCGCCAGCCAGTGGATCAGAGTTTGCATTGCGGGCTGGTTGGCTGTTTCTTCCAGCATCACCAGGTGATAACGTTCGCGGGCCAGGTGGATGTAATCCAAACCATACGCCAGCGCCGCCGATTCCAGCCCCAGCCCCACATCCGCGCTGCCCTCCGCAATCGAACGGGCCACGTCCGAATGCGTGATCCGTTCATCACGGTAGCCGGAAATTTGCGCCGGCGGGATATTCAGCCGCTCCAGGTTGGCATCCAGCCAGACCCGCGTTCCAGACCCCGCCTGCCGATTGACAAACCGCAATTCCGGGCGCACCAGGTCCTGCAGGGACTGGATGCCCAGCGGGTTCTCGCGCGCCACGATCAGCCCCAGCCGGCGGTGGGCGAAGGTCACCAGCCACACCCGCTCGCCCGGCAGGGCCTGTTGAACGGCTGCCCGGTTGTAGGTATCACTGGCTGCATCCCACAGGTGCGCCCCTGCCAGGTCTGCCTTGCCTGCCTTCAATGCCTGCAAACCGGCCCGGCTGCCAGTGAAGGTCAATTGCAGATTTACATCTGGCAGCAACTCTCCAAAAACATGCCGCGCCACCCCGGTCAGAGCCATATCGTGACTGCCCGCAAAGCGCAGCCGCTGGCGGATGGCTGGCGCCGGGATTTGCTGCAACACCCGCCAGCGATCCATGGCCAGGTCCAGCGCGGTTTGAATTTCTTGCAGGTCATATCCGGCTGTCAGCGCTTCCAGCAAAAAGGTTTCCGAGCGATGCACCAGGCTCACGGTGCGCAGCGGGCTGAGACTGGGCGTAATGGCCGCGCCCTCGATCCCGGCAACATGCGTTCCGCGGCCAGCCTGGCTGACCACCAACCCCTCCCGGCTTAATACCTGGTAAGCCCGCTGCACCGTACCCGTCGTGCACTGCCAGAGGGTGCAAAGTTCACGCACCGAGGGCAGGCGATCCCCGGTTTTCACCTGGCCTTCCAAAATCATCTTCCGAATGGAATCTGCGATTTGTTGATACAAATGTCGGTCGTCCATGGTTCACCTCCAATTACTGTATATTCACAGTATACCAAAAAGCCCCCGGTTGTTCTTTTCAGAAAACCGGGAGCAAGTGGAGGCGGGTCAGTCGCCGTTTACTTGTTCTGCCAGGAGACGGCAGAAGGGATGAAGAGAGATTGGCCGAACTCCTCTTTGCCATAGCTGGCAATTTTCTCCTGCACAGGCAGGGAGGTTAACCAATCAATGAACAAATTTGCCAGGTCATTGCGAATTTGGGGGCCTTTTTCCGGGTTGACTGCAATCACCCCGTAGGGGTTGAAGAGGGTCTTATCGCCTTCGACCAGCACATCCAATTCCAGCCCTTTGTTTTTGAAGGCCAGGTAGGTTGCCCGGTCACTGAGGGAGTAAGCCTGTTTCTCATCCGCCATGGTCAGCACTTCGCCCATCGAGAGGCCGGAGGAGATATACCAGTCCCCGGCGGGTTCAATCCCGGCAGTTTTCCAAATGGCCTTTTCCTTGGTGTGCGTGCCAGATTCATCGCCGCGGGAGATGAATTCAGACTGGCTTTCGGCGATCTTTTTGAAGGCATCTGCGGCGACCGTCAATCCCTGGATGCCGGCGGGGTCTGCAGCCGGGCCGATGATCACGAAGTCATTGTACATGACGTCTTCACGGCGCACGCCATGCCCGTTGGTCATGAATTCATCTTCCTTGGCCCGGGCATGCACCAGCAGCACATCCGCATTGCCATCCTGGCCCAGGGTCAGAGCCTGGCCCGTGCCAACGGCAATCACATCCACCTTGATGTTGTACATGGCCTCAAAATCCGGCAGGATATAATCCAGCAGGCCGGAATCCTGGGTGCTGGTGGTGGTAGCCAGGATCATCTTTTGCGTCTCGGCGAAGGGGGTAGGCCCGGCCGGGACTGCGGTTGGTTCAACCGGCCGGGCACAGCCGGAGAGCAGAACCGAAAACAGGGTCAGGATACTTACGAGGGTCAGCAGCTTTTTGGACATTTTCTTCTCCATTTTGTAAATTTTACGGCTTTTTCAAGGCCGGATTCATCCTTCTCGAATTACAGGGCCGCCCGTTTTTTTCCGGATGCGGATTTCCCTATAAAAAGCTCAATACACCATCTCACCGCGCACAAAGGCCGCCGTGCGCTCATCGGCGGGCTGGTTGAAGAACTGCTCCGTCGGGGCAATCTCCACCAAACGCCCTTCCAACATAAATCCAACCCGGCTGGCCAGCCGGTGCGCCTGAAAAATGTTGTGCGTCACCAGGACCAGGGTGACGCCTTGCTCTTCATTCAACTGCCGGGCAATCCGCTCAATCTGCCCCACGTTATACGGATCGAGATTAGCGGTGGGTTCATCCAGCAGCAGCACCTCCGGCTTCAGCACCATGGCCCGCGCCAGCACCACCCGCTGTGCCTCCCCGCCGGAGAGGGTGCGGGCTCGCTGCCGCGCCAGTCCGGTCAGGCCAACTTTTTCCAATGTGGATTCGATCAACGAGTCGAAATTCCGTTCCCCGCGCAATTGCAGCCCAAAGGCCACATTCTCCCAGACGCTGCGGTTAAGCAGCATGGGGCGCTGGAAGACGGTCGTCACCCGGCGCTTCAGTTCCAGTGGAATTTCTGTTGGGCTGGCGGCATCCTGCCCATGAAACATCAAGCGGCCATTGTCGGGCGCTTCCAGGAAGTTCAACAAGCGCAGCAGGGTACTTTTACCTGCCCCGCTCGGCCCCACCAGGCCCAACACCTCCCCGGGTTGAATTACCAGATCGTCAATATCCAGCACCGTCCGGCCGTTATAGATCCGGGTTACCCCTTGCAGGTGATAGAGCGGCGGGGGACTGGTCTCACTCATCGAAGGTTTTCCCTTGCAGCCGCAGCATCACCAGGTTAACCAGGAACGATAAGCCGAGCAACACCACGCCCAGGGCCATGGCCAATTCAAAGTTGCCCTTGCGCGTTTCCAGCACGATGGCGGTCGTCAATACCCGGGTGCTGCCCTCGATATTTCCGCCCACCATCATCACTGCCCCCACTTCCGAGATAATTCCGCCGAAACCGGCGATCACCGCCACAATCACCCCGGTACGGGCTTCCATCAAAGTCGTCCAGGCAGTCTGGCGAGGCGTGGCGCCCAGCGCCGTCACCTGCTGGCGGAGTTGTGGATCCACCCCCATCACCGCCACCATGGTGAAACCCGCCACCAGCGGAAAGGCGATGATGGTCTGCGCCATGATCATGGCCCCCGGTGTGAAAAGAACCGGGATGATCGGCCAGTGCAGCGAACCGAGCGGGCCGGAGCGGGAGAGCACAAGGTACACGAATAAGCCGATCACCACCGGTGGAAACCCCATGCCGGTGTACATGAGGACGACCATCAACTTGCGTCCCCAGAAGCGCTTGAGGCCTAGAAAAGCGCCCAGCGGAATGCCGATGATCGAACTGATGACCAGGGCGATCCCGGAGACTTGCAGTGAGAGCAGAATGATTTCTTGCAGATCAGCGGCCAAAGGCTACCTGTTGCCAAAAAGTGTATAGATGTATGCCTTCAAGTATAGTCCATCCGCGGGCCTTTGTCCAACCGCTTAATATCCTCAGGGATTCTTACATTCCTCCCCTACTGAGCGCGTGTATTGGTTCACCGCATTATTGGCGGTAAAGATTTATTCGCCTATTCCGGGATTAAGGGAAAAGTGAGGGCTATTGGCAGGAAGGGGAAACTGGATCATTCACTTGGAACGTGGTTTCGGGATTT
>CALESS010000096.1 GCA_937907495.1 uncultured Anaerolineaceae bacterium | reverse complement strand
ATTCTGGTTCACGGGGCATCCCCTGGTTTACTTTTGGTTACTGCCGGCTTATGTTTCTTGGTATTCGATGCTGCCCAAGCAGGTGGGCGGAAAATTATTCAGCGACTCGCTGGCCCGGCTTTCCTTCTGGGGCTTCCTCATCTTCTCCACCCCGGTTGGGTTTCACCATCAGTTTGCAGATCCTGGCGTTCCGGTCACCTGGAAATATATCCATACCCTCTTGACCTTCCTGGTGGTGATTCCTTCCTTCATGACGGCTTTCACCCTGATTGCTTCGCTGGAACGGGCAGGCCGGGCGCGCGGCGGGAAAGGCCTCTTCGGCTGGATCAAAACCCTGCCGTGGGGTGATCCTTCGGTGGCTGGACAGATTCTGGCAGGTGTGATCTTCTTCTTTGGCGGGATCGGCGGAATTATCAACGCCTCGGCCTCGCTCAACCTCGTCATTCACAACACGGCCTGGATTCCGGGTCATTTCCATCTGACCGTTTCTACCGCCTCCACATTAACCTTTATGGCGATTTGTTTCTGGCTGATCCCCTATCTCACCCATAAGCCGCTGCGCTTCAAGAAATTAGCCTTATGGAATGTTTGGAGCTGGTTTGTGGGCATGATCTTCTTTGGGCTGGGGATGCACTGGTTGGGCCTGGTCGGGGCGCCACGCCGGGTGCCATTTTCCATTGCAGCTTACACGGATGCCAGTTGGAAAATTCCACAAATCCTTACCGCGATCGGCGGGTCCATTCTTCTGTTTAGTGCCATCTTCTTCTTCATCGTGGTCCTGGGAACGGCCTTCGGCAAGAAGAAATTGGAAACAGAAATGGAAACTCCGGAAGCAGAGGCTGAGATTGACCCCTCCCACACCCCGGCCTGGCTGGATAATTGGAAATTGTGGATTATCCTGGCGGTGGTGCTGGTGATTATTGGATACGGGCCGATCTTGACGGATATGTTCCGAAACATTAACCTGGTATCACCAGGTTTCAAAGTCTGGTAAACGAACCGGCCGCTGAACTCCAGCGGTCGGTTTTTTTTATCCATTTGCCGGGATGGTTTGCCGAAACAGATCACGATTGGAGGGCGGCGAGGACCTCGGCGGCATGACCGGCGGGCTTTACCCCTTCAAATACTTTTTGAATGATGCCGTCCGGGCTGATGAGAAATGTGGTGCGTAATACACCCTCATACTCGCGGCCCATATACTTCTTCAGCCCCCAGACCCCATAGCTTTCAGACACGGCATGGTCTGTGTCGGAGAGCAAGGTAAAGGGCAGCTCATATTTCTGGATAAATTTTGTGTGGGAATTTTCGGCATCGGGTGAAACGCCGAGTATGACGACCCCGGCTTTTTCATAATCCGCGTAGGCATCCCGGAATTCACAGGCTTCGGTGGTGCAGCCCGGGGTATCATCCTTGGGGTAAAAGTAAAGCACCACCGGTTTCCCCCGGAACTCCGCCAGGGAGCGCAGGCTGCCGGTTTGATCTGGCAATTGAAAGTCTGGGGCAATGCTGCCGCTGGTAAGTGACATACGTATCTCCTTGGTGGTTATGGAATGATGAGATTTCCCATTTGGGATAAATCATAACCCGGAAGGGAAGAAATGGCAAAACGGAAATCCCGATCATGAATCAGATCAAAGAAGGGGGTCAACAGGTCGTCTCCAAGGTAGGTGTGGGGGATGATGATATCGTAGCGTTCGTTGTAGAGGGGGATGAAATCCAGCCCCAAGGCGGTGGCAGCCGCCGGGATGCCCAGGCCGCAATCTGCGCGGCCCGAGGCCACGGCTGCCGCGACGCCCAGGTGCGTGTACTCTTCTTGCGTATAGCCATTGATTGAAAACGGCGAGAGATGCAGTTGAGAGAGGTGAAAATCCAGCAATAAGCGGGTGCCGGCACCGTGTTGGCGGTTGCTGAAGGTGACATCCGGGCGAACCAGATCTTGCAAGGTGTGAATGCCCTTGGGGTTGCCAGGCCGTACCA
>CALESS010000095.1 GCA_937907495.1 uncultured Anaerolineaceae bacterium | reverse complement strand
GTTTGACATTGTGAGTCATGCACCGTGACCCCCCTCCGGTAACGGCACGGGACGGGCGCGTATCCATGTAGGGGCACGGGACGCACGCGTATCCATGTAGGGGCACGGGACGCATGCTCCGGATTAACATCCTGGTTAACTTCCCGTGCCCCTACCGCGATCCGTGCCCCTACGGACGGGTACGCCCCCGCGATCAGGCCCCGGGATGACGCGGGCCTGCCTTACAGGTCGGGGTTGGGCAGCCAGAGCGTCTCATAGGGCGCCAGATCATGCCCGGCGGCAGTTTGCGGATGGCTGGTTACATTTTGCAGGCACAGCATGCTCTCCTCCCCGCCGGGTGAGGAACGCCAGGCAGCGAATACACCCCTCCCCACCTCCAGAATCCGTTGCTCCCCATGCGGATGGAAGGCCGCGGAAGCCGCCCGCTGCTGCAACAATTGACTGTAGCGGCGGAAGACGAGGGAACGGAGCGAATCCGGGCGGGCCAGCTCGGTTTCCAACCCGGCGCGGGATAGCTTTTGCCGGTTGATGCTGCGGTTATGCCCGCTGAGGCTCACGCCCTCCTGCCAGTTGCGGGAGCCGAACAGGCTGTGGAAATAAATCCCGGGAACGCCGCGCAACGAGAGCATGATGGCCTGGGAGGCCATGAAGCGCGCCGCCTGCAACGCCAGCGGCTCCCCCCCCGCCGGATCCGAAAGGGCATCGAAGAAACTGATATTCATCTCGTAGGGGCTGCGGCTGCCATCTGCATTCTGCTTGTAGGAGATCCGGCCGCCATGCGCCAGGGTTTGCGCCACCAGGGACTCAATTTCCGCCGGGGTCAGCAGGCCGCGGGCCGGGTTCAACCCGATGCCATCATGCGAGGCCAGGAAGTTGAAAAAGGTGGTCTGATCCGAGGCCAGCGCCAATCCGGCAGCCCAGCCGGAGAGTGCCCGCACATCCCCGGTGCGCAGAGTGTGTAGAACCAACGGCGGCAGGGCAAAGTTATACACCAGTTGTGCCTCGTTGCTGCCATCGCCGAAGTAAGAGATATTATCCAAATGCGGAACATTGGTTTCGGTGATCAGTTTAACCTGCGGAGCGGCCTCATCCAGCGCGGCCCGCAGTAACTGGATGACGAAATGGGTCTGCGGCAGGTGGATGCAGGCCGTGCCGATCTCCTTCCACAGGTAGGCAATCGCATCCAGGCGGATGAATTGAGCGCCCCGGCTGGCATACATCAGCAGGATATCGAGGATTTCCAGCAGCACCTGCGGGTTGTGATAATCCAGGTCGGCCTGGTCGGCACTGAAAGTGGTCCATACCCGGCGCCGCCCGGCGGTGGTCTGGAACTCCGTCAGCAGGGGTAAGGCGCGCGGCCGCACCACCTCTGACAAATCCGGCTCACCTTCCACAGTCAGAAAATAGCGGTTGAAGGGCGGCTCATCGCGCAGAAAAGCCCGGAACCAGGCTCCCTCTACCGAGGCATGGTTGATGACCCCATCAAACATCAGGTTAAACGAGCGGGCGAGGCGTTCAATATCCAGCCAGCCGCCCAAAGCCGGATCCACCGCCCGGTAATCCATGACGGAGAAGCCGTCATCGGAGGACCAGGGATAGAAGGGCAGCAGGTGAATCCCATTCACCAGGCCGCGCAGGTGGGTCTCGCAAAATTCGGCCAGGGTTTGCAGGGGTGGGCGGTCCGGCTCACTCACCTGGTCGCCATAGGTGATCAGCAGGGCATCCCGCTGGGTGAGCGCTGCGCCTGTTTGGCCCGGGATTTTGCCGCGATAGCGTTGGATGATTTCCCGCAGACGGGGTTCCACCCGCTCTGCGGCTTCTGCCCCATAGAGAAAAGACAGTTTTGTGGTATAAAAAGTGGTAGACATATCTAATTGTACCGTATCAAAATGGGGGTAATTTGGAATAGAAGGAGAACGTTATGACACCCTCAAGACGAATCGGGTTTATTTCCACGAGGTTCGCAGGCACCGATGGGGTTTCTTTGGAAACTGAAAAATGGGCCGAGGTCCTCGGCCGCATGGGGCATACCTGCTATTATTTTAGCGGTGAATGCGATCGCCCGCAGGGGCAGTGCTACCTGGTTCCCGAAGCTTTTTACCGTCACCCGGCGATTGCCGCCATTAACCAGGCCGTGTTTGCCGCCGCCTGGGGAAACCTGCATGAAACCGTGAACACCCATCCGGAAATACAGGTGCTGCACCAGGAGTTCTTTTCTGCTTTCATCCGGCCTGCCAGCATCACCCGGCAAATCCAGCAGCTGAAGGAATACTTCAAAGAGCATCTTTACCATTTTGCCCGCCAGTTTTCCCTGGAGGTGCTGATCGTTGAAAATGCCCTGACCATTCCCGTCAACCTGCCGCTGGGCCTGGCCATCACCGAGTTCATCGCCGAGACTGGCTACCCGGTGATCGCCCACCACCACGATTTCTACTGGGAACGCCAGCGATTCATGAACAATTCCGTGCAAGATTACCTGGACGCAGCTTTCCCGGCCCGCCTGCCTGCCATCCGTCACGTAGTGTTGAACTCTGTCCAGGCGCGCGACCTGGCCTCCCGCATCGGCGCGGCAGCCATGGTCATCCCCAATGTGATGGATTTTGATTCTCCGCCGCCCCCGCTGGATGAGTATGCCCTCTCCGCCCGCGCCGATTTGGGGCTGGCACCGGATCAATACCTCATCCTGCAGCCGACACGCATCATCCAGCGCAAAGGCATCGAACACGCCATCGAACTCACCCGCCGGCTGGGTCTGCCTGCCGAGTTGGTCATCTCTCACGCCGCGGGGGATGAAGGCACGGACTACGAGAAACGGGTGCGTGAATTCGCCAGCCTGCTGGATGTGACGGTTAATTTCGAGTCCGATATCGTGGGCGTAGCCCGCGGCCGCACCGCGGATGGCCGAAAAATCTACACCCTGGCGGATGTCTTTCCGCAGGCCGATTTGGTGACCTACCCCTCCTCCATCGAAGGCTTCGGCAACGCCTTCCTGGAAGCCCTGTATTACAAGCGGCCATTGGTGGTCAACAACTACTCCATCTACGAGGCTGATATCAAGCCCAAGGGCTTCAAGGTGATCGAATTTGACGGCTTTATCAGCGAAAAGACGCTGGAACAGACGCGTCACCGCCTCACCCACCACGAAGAAACACAAATGCTGGGAGAGCAAAATTACGAACTGGCGCGGCGTTATTATTCCTTCACCATGCTGGAACGCCGCCTGGGCATGTTGCTGGCCGATTGTTTTGGGGAGGCTGTATGAAGATAGGATTGCTGCATTATTCCGCTCCGCCGATTGTGGGAGGAGTGGAGAGTGTCATGGCTCATCATGCCCGCCAGATGGTGAAAGCCGGTCACCAGGTGAAGATCCTGGCCGGGCGAGGCCGGCAGTTGGACCCCCATATCCCGGTTCAGATCCTGCCCCGCCTGGATTCGCGCCAGCGGCAGGTGTTGGAGATCAAATCCCACCTGGATCAGGGGCATGTTCCAGCAGATTTTGAGACCCTGCGCGACGAGATTGAAGCGGACTTGCAAACAGAACTGGCAGGTTTTGACGTGCTCATTGCACACAATGTGGCTTCGCTGCATAAAAGCCTGGCCCTGACGGCTGCCATTCACCAGGCTGCCCAAAAGCCCGGCTTTCCGCGCCTCATCCTCTGGCACCACGACCTGGCCTGGACCACCCCCCGTTATCGTCACGAACTCTCCGAGGGCTACCCCTGGGATCTGTTAAGCCGCGCCTGGCCCGCCGCCCGGCAGGTTGTCGTTTCCGAGCGCCGCCGCCAGGAGCTGGCCCGCCTGTTCAACATTCCGCAGGATTCAATCCGGGTCATTCCCAACGGGGTGGACCTGAACCGGTTTTACAAATTGGAACCCCGGACGATTGAACTGGCCGATCAGCTCGACCTGGGCGGCGCCGACCCGCTGCTGCTGTTGCCCGCCCGCCTGACGGCCCGTAAAAATATCGAGCTGGCCCTGCAGATCCTCAAGGAACTGCTGCCCAGCCTGCCCGAAGCCCGCTTGCTGGTGACCGGCCCGGAAGGCCCGCATAACCCGGCCAACGCCAGTTACAAAGACCGCTTGCTGCAACTGCGCGATCAACTGGGCCTGCAAGGGAAGGCGCATTTTCTGGCCGAACTCAGCCCGGATTTCCTGCCGGATGCAGTGATTGCTGATTTCTACCGCCTGGCGGATGCGCTGCTCTTCCCCAGCCGCGAGGAAGGGTTTGGCATCCCGCTCATCGAGGCTGGTTTCAGCAACATCCCCGTCTTCTGCGCGGATCTTCCCGTCTTGCGCGAACTGGGCGGCGATGATGTCAGCTATTTTGCGCCGGATGGCGACCCGCAAGAAATTGCCCGGCAAATTGCCCGGCGCCTGAAGGACGAAACCACTTCCCGCTGGGCGCGCCAGGCCAAACATGGCTACACCTGGGAATCCATCTACCGGATTCATATCGAACCTTTGCTGCAAGAGGTAACCCAATGAGTAATCCCGTTCGCAGAATCAAAACGGCCCTCGTGCCGATTGGAATTAACGAAAGCAACCAGACCGCCCTCACCCTGGCTGCTGCGATCGCCGAAGAGGTGATCCTGGTGGGGGTGGCACCCATCGCCGCCGGCGGTCAAGTCAGCGCGGCAGCGGGCATCGCCCGCGAGATTCGCAAATTGCTTTTTTCGCTCAGCAGCGACTCCACCCGTTACAAATCCACCGTCATCGTGGCGGAAAAGCCCTGGCGCGACCTGCAGATGGTGATTGAGACAGAAAAACCCGACCTCTTTATTACGGAGTGGGTGGATGGCAAAACCTCGTGCGGCATTTCGGTTTCGGATGTGTTTTCCAACCACAGTTGCAATGTGGCCATTGTGCGCGGGGCCGGCGAGGTGAAGTTTGACCGCACCCTGATTGCGGTGCGCGGCGGCCCCCATGCTGAACTTGCCCTGCGGGTTTCCATGCGGATAAAGCCCGCCCAATTGGATGTCCTCCACCTGGCGCTGACGGGGGCGGTGAATGATGCTCCCTTCAAAGGCTTGGCGGATATCTTGCCGCAGATGCCGGAGGTGAACCTGCGCTCCATCGTGACTTCGGATGTCTTAAAAACCATCTACGAGGAATCCAGCTCCTACGACCTGGTGGTGTTGGGGGCCACAGCCAGCCCGAACCTGGGTACATCTTCCATCGGCGCGGTGGCGCAGAAAATGTTGAAGGATTCACCTGCCACCATCATGGTCGTCAAGACCCGCCAGCCCGTCTCGGCAGCCATGTTTGATGAGCGGGTGGGCACGCAAGCCATTTCGATCCTGGTGGATAAGTGGTTCGCCGAGAACACCTACCATGCAGAGGAGTTTTCCGACCTGAAACAGCTGGTGGCGCTCAAAGAGCGCCAGGGAACCACCATCAGCCTGGCTTTGCCCTCGCTGAACGAAGAAAAAACGGTCGGCAAGGTCATCACCACCATCAAAAAGGCGCTGATGGAAGATTTTCCCCTGCTGGATGAACTCATCCTGATGGACTCCAACTCCACCGACCGCACCCGCCAGATCGCGGAAGACCTGGGCGTGCCGGTCTACATCCACCAGGAGCTGCTGCCGGAACTGGGACCCCGCCGCGGCAAAGGGGAGGCGCTCTGGAAAAGTTTGCTGGTGACCAAAGGCGATATCCTGGCCTGGATTGATACGGATATCCTCAACATCCACCCGATGTTCGTCTATGGTATCATCGGCCCGCTGCTCATCAACCAGACGGTTCAATTTGTCAAAGGCTTTTACCGCCGCCCGCTGCGGGTGGGGAACCGCATCCAGGTGGGGGGCGGAGGCCGGGTGACGGAATTAACCGCCCGCCCGCTGCTGAACCTGTTCTACCCTGAGCTTTCCGGGGTCATTCAGCCCCTTTCTGGTGAATACGCGGGCCGGCGCGAAGCGCTGGAAGATATCGTCTTCTTTTCCGGCTATGGAGTGGAAACCGGGCTGCTGATTGATATCTTTGAGAAGTATGGCCTGCGGGCGATCGCCCAGGTGGATTTGCAAGAGCGAATCCACACCAATCAAGACTTGGAAGCCCTGAGCAAAATGTCCTTCACCATCATCCAGACCGTGCTGCGAAAGCTGGAAACCCGCTACGAGCGTTCCATCATCGAGGATGTAAACAAGAGCATGAAGCTCATCCGCCGCTCCAAGGGCGGTTATTATTTGGATGTGGTGGAGGTGGCGGAACTGGAACGTCCGCCGATGAACAGCCTGCCCGCCTACCAGGAGCGCAACAAGAAATGATCCGTTTTTGCCTCGTCCGCCATGGACAAACCGATTGGAACCTCGAGGGCCGCTACCAGGGCCAGAGCGATGTCTCGCTCAACGAGACAGGCCGCCAGCAAGCCCGGGCCGCTGCCCGCCAACTGGCAGGGCAACCCTTCTGCGCCATTTACTCCAGTGACCTGGAACGCGCCGCCGAGACAGCCCGCATCATCGCCGGTGCGCTCCAGCTGCCGGTGCAATTGGAACCGCGCTTACGAGAGATCAACCAGGGGGAATGGGAGGGCCAACTGGTGGGGGTGATCCAGGCCCGCTATGCCGAATTCTGGGAGAAACGCAGCGAAGACCCTGCCAGTTTCCGCCCGCCGGGTGGCGAAACCGTGGGCGAAGTAGCCCGGCGGGTGGCAGCGGCGCTGGAGGAAATATCTGCCCGCCACCCGGCAGGAAATGTGCTGCTGGTTTCGCATGGGCTTTCGCTGGCTACCATCATCTGCCAGGTGCGCGGCATCCCGGTGGGCAAGGCGTATACCGTCATCCCGGAAAATGCCACCCCGCAGTGGGTGGAGTGGGGAAAGCGATAGCCCGGCTTTCCCTCAAAAATTGCGGATTCAAATCACCGCCGCCTCCAGGATTTCAAATCTGCGGGCGGTGGCGTCAATTTTTGCCAGGCAGCCGAGGGGCAGCATCATCTGCGGGGCGGTGTGGCCAAAATCCATATCCGTGATGATTGGGAAGCTGTAGGCTTGCGTCCGTTCCAGGATGCACTCCCGCAGGTTTTGTTTTTCCTCATCCGAATACTTCATGGGCCGGCCCACCAGCATCCCTGCCAGTTTCTGCAGCACACCCATATTCTCATAGTCCATCAAGATGCCATCCACCTCCTCCGGAGAAGGCTTTTCCTCCGAAGTCTCGAAGAAGAGGATTGCGTTTTCCCAGCCCGGCCAGTAGGGTGTGCCGCGCAAGTGTTGCAGCGATTCGAGGCAGCCGCCCAGCAACCGGCCTTGCGCCTGCCCCGGCTTGAGCCAGCTCCAGCCGGGGTTGGGCTGCCGGTGGCGCGGCCGGGTGCGGTCTTGCTCGCCGGCCCAGGTCAGGTATTCCTCCGTCCATTCGGGGGCGGGTTGCACTTCCCCCACTGGCTGGCCGCTGGCAACCGCCTTGAGGAAGTATTCCCGGGTGTAGGCAAACATGCGGGGATACTCGGCAAAATCCGTCAGTAGCGCCAGGCCGCTGAAGGTCACCAGCCCCGTCTGGTGGTGAATGGCAACGTTCAACACCGTATTATCCGAAAAGCCGATGAAGATCTTGGGGTTGCGGGCGATGCAGTCAAAATCCAGCAGGGGTAGCAGGTGGCACGAATGATCCCCGCCAATGGCAGGCAGGATGGCCTTGATCTCCGGGTCCGCAAACATCTGGTTAATATCCTGCGCCCGGTTGGCTGCCGAATCGGAAACAAACCCCTGATGGTTGAGGGCATGTGGCGCCAGCCGCACTTTATAGCTCAGGGCATTGAGCTGTTCGATCCCTTGCCGGGTGCGGTGGGGGAACTTACCCGCCCCGCCCCATGACGGGCTGACAATGCCGATGGTATCACCGGGTTGCAAACGGGGTGGCTTGATCAAATTATGGGTCATGGTTCGCTCCGTAAGAACACCTGAAGATGCAATGCCCTAGCCGCGGCCGATGGCAACGAAGATGGCAAAAATCGCCAGCACCAGGCTGACGAAGACTTTTGGCTTTTCCCGGCTGCGCAGGTGGAGGGGGATGGAAGCCAGCAGCAGCACGGTCACCGCAACCGCCACGATCGGCGTGATTAGCGGATTGAAGTTCAACAGGCCGGGCAACACCAGGCTGAAGGCGCCAAAAAAGGTGCCCAGCGCGGTCAGGTAAAGCAACACTGGGGCAGCTCTGCCAAACTTTTTGCGGGCAGCCGCCATCTCCGGCCTCGCCTGGCGAAAACCATGTTCGATGGCTGCAGAGAATAATTTCAGCGCCAGAATGACCTGCAAGATCCAAAGGATAATGTTCATCTTCGTCAAGAATCGATTTCCTGGTTGGCGTAAGGGGAAAGCCGCCGGAAATTTGCCCCTCCGCTAAAGGTTACTCATCCGGCTGTTCCGCCTCCACCCCTATTATCGCGCTTCCCGCTAAAGAAATTGATATAGAATAATACTGGTTTCTCCATTTCAGCTCAGAAAGCAGCAGCCATGAATCATCCCCCTTCGCCTTCCATCCCCTTGCGCACCTGGATCATCCTGACGGCTTTGGCCATCACCGGGCAGATCGCCTGGGCGGTCGAGAACTCCTGGTTCAACACCTTCGTCTTCGACACCATCACGCCGGACCCGCGCCCGGTAGCCTGGATGGTGGCAGCCAGTGCGATTACCGCCACCCTCACCACCCTGCTGATGGGCACCCTCAGCGACCGCACCCGCTCCCGCTGGGGGAGGCGCCGCCCCTACATTCTCATCGGTTACGTCCTGTGGGGGCTTTCTACCATCCTGTTCCCAACCACGGCCTATATCAAGACCACCAGCCTGGCGATCCTGATGGTGGTGGTGATGGACTCGCTGATGACCTTTTTCGGTTCCACCGCCAACGATGCGGCCTTTTCAGCCTGGACCGCGGATATTGCCAGCAGCAACAGCCGCGGCCGGGTGGAGGGTGTCTTGAATATGAGCGTCTTCATCGCCCAGGTCATCTCTCTGACGGCAGCCGGGATGTTGATTGACCAGGTCGGCTACTTTATCTTCTTCTATGTCCTGGGTGGAATCGTGATGTTGGTGGGCCTGGTGGCGGGCAGCCTGCTGCGGGATGCCCCCATCCTCACCCGGGAACCACCCCGCCGTTCCTTCTGGGCGGAGTTCGCCGAGCTTTTTAGCCTGGATACCCTGCGCCAGAACCGCCAGCTATTCACGCTGCTGCTCTTCATCATGATCAGCAGCATCGGGATGCAGGTTTCGTTCCCCTACCTGATAATTTACCTCAACAATTACATCGGCGTCAGCAAAAGCGAGTTCAGCGTCATCGGCGGGGCGGTGATGGTGGGCAGCGCACTGCTCTCCATCCCGTTTGGCATCCTGGCGGATCGTTTCAGCAAACGCTGGATGATGGCGATTGCGATCATTGCCAGCAGCCTGGGCGGGGTAGCCCTTTCGCTGGTGAAAACGCTGCCCCTGCTGGCGCTGACGGGGCTGTTATGGCAGGCTTTTGCCGTGGCGGGTTCCGTAGCCTCGGTGGCCTGGCTGAAGGATCTGCTGCCAGAGCAAAACCGCGGCAAGTTCCTCGGCATCCGCATGATCTTCTGGATTGCCATTCCGATGGTGCTCGGCCCCTGGATCGGCTCGAACCTGATCCAGAATTTTGGCATCCCCACGGTTGTAAATGGCGAGGCGGGGTTCATCCCCGTGCCGATCATCTTCCAGGTGGGTTCGGCCATCGCCTTGCTCTCGCTCATTCCGCTGTTCCTGATCTCTGACCGGAAGAGTCATGGGGTTGGTTAAAATCCTGCCGGGTTTCTGGCACTCGCGGCTGGAGGTCAACGCCAGCCAGGCCATCTTCCACCAGTGGCAGCAGTTGGAAGCCTCCGGCTGCATCCAGAATTTCCGCATTGCCGCAGGCCAGGCCGCGGGCTGGCGCGAGGGTTGGTTTTTTGCCGATTCCGATGCCTATAAATGGCTGGATGCCGCCGCCTGCATCCTGGCCAATCACCCCGACCCTCAATTGGCTGCCGTGGTGGATGGTTTCATCGCCCTGCTGGGGCAGGCACAAATGCCGGATGGTTACCTCTTCACCTATAATCAAATCCACTTCCCCGGTCAGCGTTGGCAGAATTTGCAAATCGAGCATGAGCTGTACTGCCACGGTCACCTGATCGAAGCGGGGGTTTCGCATTTTGAAGCCACCAGCCGCCAGGACCTGTTGCAGATCGCCTGCCGGGCAGCCGACCGCATTGTGGTGGATTTTGCCGGGCAGGGTGCAGCCCGCACCCCCGGTCATGAGGAAATCGAAATCGCCCTGCTGCGACTGTTCTCCGTGACCCAAAGCAAGGCCTACCTGGATCTGGCGCGCCAGTTCATCGAACAGCGCGGGCGCCAATGGGGATTCGGCCTGTCCATTGTGCGCCAAAACATGCAGGTGGCCCGGCGGGAAAAAACCGTCCGCCAGCGCAAGGGGGCCTACCTGGCTGCCCACCCGGATTTCCAACCATACCGGCTGCCAGCGGGCAACTTCTCCAAAAAGCCGCGCTTCACCACCCTGCGCTGGTACGCCAGCGCCCTGGGTGGCGGGTATTTTCAACAGCATCAACCCATCCGCCGCCAGGCCGTTCCGGTGGGGCACTCGGTGCGTTTTGCCTACCTGCAAACAGCCGCCGCCCGCCTGTGCCGGGAAACTGCTGATCGCAGTCTGCTGCCCACCCTCGAGCAGTCGTGGGAGCGCATGGTGACCCGCCGCATGTATGTCACCGGCGGCATCGGCAGCCTGCCAGGGATCGAGGGCTTCGGCAGGGATTACGAACTGGACCCGGAAATTGCCTACGCCGAGACGTGTGCCGCCCTTGGCAGCCTGCTCTGGAATTGGGAAATGGCACAACTCAGCGGGGAGTGCAAATACAGTGACCTTTTCGAGTGGCAGCTCTACAACGCTGCCGCCCCCGGCATGGGGCTGGATGGCAGCACCTATCTCTATAACAATCCGCTGGCCTGCCGCGGCGGGGTGACTCGCAAAGCGTGGTACGCCGTGCCCTGCTGCCCGTCCAACCTCTCGCGCACCTGGGCCAGCCTGTGGAAGTACATCTACGCTGCCACTGCTACCCTGGGGAGCGCCGGGCGGGGTGAACTGCGGATTCACCAGTACATCAGCAGCCAGCTCACCGAAGGGCCCTTGCAATTGCAGATGGATGCGCACCTGCCCTGGCAGGGCCGGGTGCGGTTGAAGGTCATGGAAGCCCCGGCGGAGGAATGGCAACTCCACTTGCGCCGGCCCTCCTGGGCGGCGGAGATGAAGCTCACATTGAACGCGGAACCTGTGCTGACCACCCCCGAGGCGCACACCTCGCCAGGCCCGGGCCAGGAGCGAACATATCAGTCCACTGCCAGCGGATATGATCCGCGGCTGGCAGAATGGATCCGCCTGCGCAGGGTGTGGCAGGCCGGAGATGAAATAGAAATTGATTTTCGCCTGCCCATCGAACTGCGCCGCGCCCACCCCAGGGTGCGGGGACATGCCGGCAAAGCCACCCTGACCCGCGGCCCGCTGGTCTACTGCCTGGAATCCGTGGACAACCCCGGACTGAACCTTTTTACCTGCCGTCTGGACCCGGCCTCGCTGATTGTGAAAGATGACGAGACCCTTCCCGGCGGCATTGTCACCCTGCACGGCCGGACCGTGACAGGCGAGCCGTTGGTGTTCATCCCCTACCTGCTGTGGGGTAACCGCGGCGAGTCGCAAATGACCGTTTGGGTGAATGTGGGATAGCAGATTCAAACGGGAGAAAACCCATCCTCTCCCACCCAGTTTTGTTGGAAGCACCCTACATGGAGGATCGAATGCAAACGGAATTAACCCAACCTGGCCCCCTGCTGCAAGCCGATGGCCGCCTGGCGCAGATCGGCTGGGCACGCCAACCACTGCTGGATTGCAACCTGGAGCAGGCCAATTTTTATGCTCTCAAAGCGTTGCAGCGTTTTCGCATCAAGCGCTGGGATTATTACGCCATTTTCACCCCGCGGCGGTTCTTCTCTGCCACCATTGCCAACCTGGGCTATGCCGCCAACCTGTTTGTGTACACCCTGGATTTTGCAAGCGGCGAATTACACGAGGAGGGGCTGGTGGTGCCGTTCGGCAAGGGTGTGGAACTGCCGCGTAACAGCACGGCAGGCATCAGCCGCTTTGAAGACAGCCGGCTGAAGGAAGTTTTCAGCGTCCAGCCCGGCAGCCGCCATCTATCCGTGAACTGGCCGGCCTTCCATGAGGGGCGCGGCATTTCAGCGGAAATTGACCTGACCGAGCCGGCGGGAAGCGAATCCATGAACATCGTCATCCCCATCGGTGAGAAGCGCTTCTACTGGAACCGCAAGATCAACTGCCTTCCCGCCAGCGGCACCATCCAATATGGCAGCCTGCGCGAGACTCTCGATCCCGGCCTGTGCCTGGGCTCGCTGGATTGGGGGCGCGGTGTCTGGGATTATCAATCCTACTGGAATTGGGCGAGCGCCTCGGGATTCCTGCCGGATGGCCGCACCGTCGGCCTGAACCTGGGCTGCGGCTTCGGAGATCTCTCCCGGGCGGGTGAGAATGCCCTAATCCTGGAAAACCGCATCCACAAATTGGGACCGGTGCAATTCGACTATAGCTCCGGTGATTATATGCAGCCCTGGAAGTTCCGCGATGACGAAGGCCGGCTGAACCTGGTTTTCACCCCCTTCAAAGAACGCCTGGCCAAAACGGAGATGCTGATTATCACCAGCGAAGTGCACCAGATGTTCGGGCGATACAATGGCACCGCCCTCACCGATACGGGGGAGACCATCGAGATCAAGGACCTGGTAGGTTTTGCGGAGGAACACCATGCCAGGTGGTAATCCATTGCGTACCGCCTGGGTTCCTGCCGAGCCAACCCCCCTGCCAGAGTACCCGCGCCCGCAGATGACCCGCCCCGCCTGGTTCAACCTGAACGGCTGGTGGGAATATGCCATCCTGGAGAAGGAGCAAACCGCCCCATTGGAATATACCGGGGAAATCCGGGTGCCTTACCCGGTGGAATCGTTGCTCTCCGGGGTGCAGCGCCCGCTGCTGCCGGAGCAGCGCCTGTGGTACCGGCGCACCTTCAGCGATCCCCGCCTGGGAGAAACAACTTTGCGGGCTGAATTTGCCCCACCCGGCCGGGTCTTGCTGCATTTCGGCGCGGTGGATTACCAGTGCCAGGTCTGGGTCAATGAAACCCTGGTGGGGGAACACCGCGGCGGGTACCTGCCCTTCTCCCTGGATATCACCCGCGCATTGCACGGCGAAAATAATGAGCTGCGGGTGGCTGTGTGGGACCCCAGCGACCGTGGTATGCAGCAACATGGCAAACAGGTGCTCAAGCCCCAAGGGATCTGGTATACGGCTGTTTCCGGCATCTGGCAAACGGTCTGGTTGGAGGTGGTGCCGGAGATCAGTATTGAATCGCTGAAGCTGACCCCCCACCTGCCAGAGGAGACCCTGGGCGTGGAAGTGCGGTTGTGCGGCGCGCCGGGAGTCGCCGGGTTGGAAGTTGAGGTGGAGGCATTTCAAAATATGCTTCAGCCAGGCGAGA
>CALESS010000094.1 GCA_937907495.1 uncultured Anaerolineaceae bacterium | reverse complement strand
AGGTGATCAGTTTTCTCCATCCGCATGATCGCCGTCCCGTGTTTGCCTTCCCCTGGGAGGGGGTGACGCTGGTGGGAACAACCGATGTGGATCATCAACAGCCGATGGAAACGGACCCGCGTATCAGTGCCGGGGAAGCAAATTACCTGATGGAAGCGGTGGAGGATACTTTCGGCTGCCTTGGTTTGAGTCTGGCCGATGTTCGTTCCACTCTGGCGGGCATCCGCTCGGTGCTGAACACGGGTAAAGCCAACCCCTCGAAGGAGTCGCGGGATGAAGTGCTGTGGGACGAAGATGGCCTGATCACCATCACCGGCGGAAAACTGACCATGTTCAGGCACATGGCACAAACCACGCTGAAGTTTGCCCGCCGTTATCTGCCGGCGCATTCCCGCCCAGACCGGAAAGCGCGGGCGTTGGATGCCCTGGATGGCAGCGGCTTTGCAGCCCAGGCCCGGGAGAGGTCACTTCCCCCGGCGCTGCAATTGCGCCTGTTGGGGCGGTATGGACATTCGGCGCCAGAGATGTTGAAAATGGCCGATGCCCAGGCCTTGGAACCGGTCGGCGGAACACCCACCCTGTGGGCGGAAGTGGCCTGGGCTGCCCGGGCTGAGCAGGTGGTGCACCTGGAAGACCTGCTGCTGCGGCGCACGCGGCTGGGTCTGTTGCTGCCGGAAGGAGGACTGCGGGAAATGGAATCCATCCGCAACGTGAGCCAGGCGGCCCTGGGCTGGGATGACACCCAATGGCAGGCGGAAGTGGCTGCTTACCAGGCGTTGTGGCTGCGCTCCTACAGCCCGCCGGGTGCGGTGCAAACGCAAACCGCCACGGAAGGAGAGGAAACCCCATGAGCAAGAAAAATCAATTTACACCTAATTGGATGGAAGAAGCGCCTGAGCCAGGTTCCTATCGCAGCCTGTTTAAGTGGGGAGACCCGCAGGGATTTAAACACCCCAACCGCGGCTTGTACCACCTGATGAAGGAAACCTTCTCCATGAGCGACGCAGATTTCAGCCAGCCGCTGGCCCGCGGCATGGAACCCTTTATTGCGGAGGTGGAGAATCCCCTCACTGCCGGGCAGTTGGAGGCGCTCAGCCGCCTGGTAGGAGCGGAGAACATTTCCACCGGCGTTTATGAACGGACGCGCGCCTCGTATGGCAAGGGGATGATTGATTCGCTGCGCTTGCGCCAGCACATCGTGGAGAATCTGCCGGGGGCAGTGTTGGCGCCGCGCTCCACGGCAGATGTGCAGGCCGTCATGCAATACTGCCTGGAGCAGCACCTCCCGCTCTATGTCTATGGGGGCGGCTCCAGTGTTACCCGCGGCACGGAAGCAGTCAAAGGCGGAGTCTGCCTGGATCTGAGCCGGCACATGAATCAACTGCTCAGCTTCAACGAAATCAACCAGACCATCACCGTGCAGGCCGGGATGAGCGGCCCGGATTTGGAAACATTGTTGAACCAGGCCCCGGAAAAATTAAAAGCCAGGCGGCGTTACACATGCGGCCATTTTCCGCAATCCTTCCTGCATTCCAGTGTGGGGGGCTGGGTGGTGACGCGCGGCGCCGGTCAGAATTCCACCTACTACGGCAAAATTGAAGACCTGGTGCTTTCGCAGGAATATGTGACCCCCGCCGGGATATTAAAAACGCCTGGTTACCCGCGCAGCGCCACCGGCCCGGATTTTGACCAGCTTATGATGGGTTCAGAAGGCTGCTTTGGGGTGCTGACCAGTGTCACGTTGAAAGTTTTTCGTCACCTGCCAGAAAATACCCGCCGCTTTAGCTGCCTTTTCCATAGCTGGGAAGAAGGCCAGGCCGCCGTGCGCGAAGTGATGCAAGGCGAGTTCGGTCTGCCTTCGATGTTCCGGCTTTCCGACCCGGAGGAGACGGACGTGGCGATGCGGATGTATCACATCCATGACACCCCGGCGGATACCGTCTTGAAGGCCCTCGATTATCAGCCGATGAAGCGCTGCCTTTTGCTGGCCTCGGTGGATGGGGATGCAAGCCACACCCGGCTGGTGAAACAAAAAATGGCGGCCATTGCCCGCCGCCATCGGGCGTTTCCGCTGACGCCTTTCCGCGTCACCCAGCGCTGGGAGCACAGCCGCTTCACCGACCCCTACCTGCGGGAAGACCTGATGGATTATGGCATTCTGATTGATACCCTCGAATGCGCAGTCACCTGGGACCAGGTGCAGGAAGTCCACGCCCGGGTGCGGGAGGTGGTGAAGAGCCGGCCTGGAACGATCTGCATGACGCACATGTCGCACATGTATCCCCAGGGGACGAACCTGTATTTCATCTTCATTGCCCGTATCACGGAGATCGAGGAGTATCTGCGGCTGCAATACAGCGTGCTGGAAGCCATCCAGCAATCCGGGGCGGCCATGAGTCACCATCACGGGATTGGCAAGCAAACTGCACCCTGGCTGGAAGGCCAGATTGGCCCCGGGTGGATGGATGTGCTGCGGGCGCTCAAAGAGCATTTTGACCCGGCCCATCTCCTGAACCCGGGCGGAACGCTGGGACTGGATATGAGCCAGGAACAACGAGAAAAACGCTGGGGCTTGGGGCGCTGAAAGAAAAGGAATCGGTATATACTTAACCTGTTCCGCTTCGGCAGGGAAATAAAATTTCACACCCGCGGCAAAGGAAGGAAACCCCCACATGACCGCAGAGAATCTTCTA
>CALESS010000093.1 GCA_937907495.1 uncultured Anaerolineaceae bacterium | reverse complement strand
ATTCCAGGAATGATCCCCCGCCGCGATAAAGGCTTCTGCCGTTACCAGGTCGGGTTTTTCTTTGAACTTTAACACCTGGTAAACAGGGGTATCCAGGTTCATCGCCAGGGCTTCTCCCTGTTGAATATAGCCATAACCCGTGGCGGGGTGGGTAGGTTCAATCCCCAAGGTCACCAGGTAATCTTGCCGGGCGACATCCATTCCCGCCAAAAGTAATTGATGAAACTTCGCCACATTGCTGATGACATGATCAGCAGTCAGAACGATCATGCCGGCATCCGCACAGCGGCTCTGCAAGACCACCGCCGCCAGGCCCACCACGGAAGCGGTTCCCCGCGGCATCGGTTCCAGAATGAAGTTTTCTACGGGAATCTCGGGCGATTGCTCCCGAAGCTGGATGGCTTGTTCGGCGGTGGTGACCACCAGGATGCGCTCCATGGGAATTAAACCCCTTAAGCGCTGGATGGCAATTTGAAAAAAAGAAAGATCCCCCAATATGCGCAACATTTGCTTGGGTTTGGATTGTCGCGATAACGGCCACAGGCGGGTCCCCCCTCCGCCAGCCATAATCACGACATAGTCCTTGTCATTCATCATTCTCAACCCTATAAACGCTGCGGGATTCACGGGCCAGGACGTAATTCATCGCTCCCACCTGGCGTACCATACCTTTTAATTCCATGAGGGCCAGTGTAGCTGAAACCTGTTGAATTGGCAAGCCTGAAAGCGCCTGTATTTCATCTATATGAAGAGGCTCGGCGCTTAATGCGTGATACAGCAAGGCTTCACCCGGCTCAAGCGGAAGTTCGCGTTGCATCGCCTGATGCTCCTGGACCATATCCAGGTGCAGCACCTCCAGCAGATCCTCCGGTTTCAACAAAGGCCTGGCCCCGTTTTGAATGAGGATATTCGGCCCTTTACTTTGTGGAGCGTGAATATTCCCGGGTACGGCAAAGACATCCCGGCTTTGATCTGCGGCAAAGGATGCCGTAATCAACGCCCCGCTTTTCTCGCTGGCCTCCACCACCACCACAGCCAGGCTCAGCCCGGAAATAATCCGGTTACGGGGGGGGAAGTTCCTGGCATCGGGCTGGGTGCCAGCAGGATAATCACTGATGATCGCGCCCTGCTGAATGATTTGCTCTGCCAGGCGGCGGTGCTCCGGGGGATAGATGACATCCACCCCGCTTCCGAGGACCGCCAGCGTACGTCCCCCGGCCTTGAGGGCAGTATCGTGAGCGATACCATCCACGCCGTAAGCCAGCCCGGAGATGACCGTGATCTTGTTCTGTGCCAGAAAGCGGGCCAGTTCCTCGCAAACCTGGCGCCCATAAACGGTCATCCGGCGGGTACCCACAATCGCCACGGACCATTCATCTTCCAGCAAGACATCTCCCCGCACATACAAAACCGGGGGCGGCTGATCAATCTCTTTTAATCGGCGGGGGTAATTGGCATCCTCCCAGGTCAATGCCTGGATGCCCCTGGATTCCAGGGAAAAAAGCAACGCATCCAGGTCCACACTTCGCCGAATGCGTTGAAGATTTTCAAGTATTTTTTCAGATAAACCAGCCGCAAGCAAATCCGGACCCGAAGCCCCCCAGGCGTTTTCCAGGCTGCCAAAAGCCATCAGCAGCCCCTTCAAACGCACCGCTCCAATGCCCCTTACCAGGCTGAAGGCGATCCAATAGGCACGCGGATCCATGATCCTCTTAAATTAATCCCACTCAGGCGGCCGAACCCGTATCTCACCCTGGGCTGGTAAAATCTGCAAGATGACTTCTTCAATTGCCGGTAGAAGCAAGTCGCTTTGGCCTTCGCGCTCAACGATATAGACCTCATTAGCGCCGGTTTCCAAAATCTCTTTCAGCCTGCCAAGGATTTCGCCATCCTGCGTGACCACATTCAAGCCGATTAACTCGTGGTGGTAATATTCACCCTCTGGAAGCTTCGGCAGTTCCGCAGCCCTGACATAAACGGATTGATTTCGCAAGCGCCCTGCATCTTCACAATTCAGGAAGCCCTCAAATCCGATAATCAATTGTTTATTTGCCTGCCGCACCGAACGCACCTTCAGGGGCTCATGGCTCTCCCCTACATAATAAACCTTATGAGGGCGAATCCGCGCCGGAAAATCGGTCGAGAGATCCATCAACAGGTCTCCCTTCACACCGTGCGTCCGGCGGAGCGTGCCAATCTGCAAGAAGACAGGCCCGCCCGGAGGGGGCGAGCCTGCTGGTTTTTCTTCTCTCTGATCGTGAGGAATTTCTTCCATCGGGATCATCGGGGTTCAATCACATCCAGGGTCGCCTGTTTTCCCTCGCGGGCTGCGGCAACCCGTAACAGAACCCTCATCGCATTGGCAACCCTTCCGGATTTGCCAATCACCCGCCCCATATCGTCTTTAGCTACCCGCAGTTCCAGGTGAACACTGCCGCCGGTTTCGCGCTCCGGTTTCACCTGGACTTTGCTCGGGTCATCCACTAAAGAGCAGGCTATAAATTCGATCAGTTCTTTCACGGCCTCTCCTTTTTTCCTGATTGGAACGTATCCAAATCAGTCTCGCTTCATTCCCTGGCTTATCGGGCAGCCGTCCGTGCTTCGAGGGCTGTCTGGGCTTCGGCCAGCAGAATATCAAGCGATTCACCAGCTTTGTAGCGGGCATAGCGGTCCGTCAGACCGATGGTTTTGAACAATTGGGACACGGAATCGCTGGGTTGTGCTCCCTTGCTCATCCAATCATATACACGCTCTTCGTTGACTTCAATCGTCCCCGGATTGGTGCGTGGGTTATAAAAACCTAAAATTTCCAAAAACCGGCCATCGCGAGGGGCTTCTTTATCAGCAGCAATGATGCGATAGCTGGGTTGGTGACGCAGACCTGTGCGGCGTAAACGAATTCGTACCATTTGTAACCTATCTCCTTACAAAATCTATGAGCATTGAGTAGTAATCTGCATCATCTTTCCGGCAATCAGTGAGGAGCGCTGAAGGGGGCGCACCCGAGTACCGTGGGATTTGCAGTCTAGCCAAACAGCCGCGGGATGCCGCGTCCGCCTGTCTTCTGAAGGGTTTTAAACATCCGCTGCATATCACGAAACTGTTTCAACAGCCGGTTGACATCCTGCACATCCGTCCCAGAACCCCGGGCAATCCGGCGGCGCCGGCTTGCATTCAACACATCCGGGTCACGCCGTTCTCCGGGCGTCATGGAATTGATGATTGCTTCTGTATATTTTAACTGCTTCTCGGCATCTTGTGGGGAAACCTGTCGGGCAGCTTGCCCTAATTCTCCCGGCAACATCTCCAGGATTTGCTGAAAAGGCCCCATTTTCTTGATCTGCCGCAGTTGATCGGCAAAATCTTCCAGTGTGAACTGCCCCTTCATCATTCGTTGGGCCTGTTCCTGGGTCTTTTGCTGATCCATTGCTTCTGCTTTTTCGATCAGGCCGATCATATCTCCCATGCCCAAGATTCGAGAGGCCAACCGCCCGGGGTCATAGGTTTCCAGGGCTTCCACCCCTTCGCCAACGCCCAGGAACTTGATGGGCACGCCGGTCACACTGCGGATGGAGATGGCTGCACCGCCCCTGGCATCACCGTCCATTTTCGTCAGGATCAACCCGGTCAGTGAAACCGAATCCCGAAAGCCTTCCGCAATGTGCAGGGCTTCCTGGCCGATCATCGCATCCACCACCAGCAAGACTTCCACCAGCGGTACGCGCTTCTGGATCGCCTTGAGTTCATCCATGAGCTGCTCATCCAGTTGAGAACGGCCCGCCGTATCAATGATTAATACGGTAATGCCGCCTTTTTCTGCGGCCTCGTATGCCCGGGCTGCCATTTCCGGCGGTTTGAGGCCGGCCTGGTGAAATACGGGCACACCGACTTTTTCACCCAGGGTCTGTAATTGTTGCACAGCCGCAGGCCGGTAAGGGTCACCAGCCATCAACTCCACCCGCTCCCCCTGGGAGCGCAAAAGTCGGGCTAATTTGGCGGCGGCTGTCGTCTTGCCGGAACCTTGCAGACCCACCAGCATGATCACCCTCGGCCGCGGGCCGGTTAAATTCAAGCGGTCCGGTTCTCCGAGCGTGGCAATCAATTCCTCGTGGACGATCTTGATGACTTGCTGAGCCGGGTTGAGCGCCTTGGCAACCTCATGACCGATGGAGCGCTCTCGCACCCGGCTGATGAAGTCCTTGACGACCGAGAAGTGAACATCCGCCTCCAACAAGGCCATGCGAACCTCACGCATCGCCGAATCAACATCAGCCGCCGAAAGTTTGCCCCGGCGGCGAAGATTCTGAAACACGTTGTTCAAGCGGTCCGTTAATGACTCAAACAATCCAGCAAATCCAAAACACAAGATTTTCCTCCCAAACAGGCGAGGAAGAATGTGGATGGATTTTAGCTTGGTTATCGCCAAAGGTCAAGGGATTGTCTGGTATAATCATTGGCTGGTCATCAACGTAACCCAGACGGTGTGTATTAAAGTATGTTAGAAAAATTAATTTCCCTCGAAAATCGCTACCAGGAACTCTCCCAACTCATGGAAGAGAATGCCATGGATTACCAACGGATCGCCGAGCTGGCCAAAGAGCGCTCCGATTTGGAAGAGATCGTCACCCTTGCCCGAGAGTATCGCCAGGTGGCCAAATCCATCGAAGAAGCCCAGGAATTGCTCGCCGGCGAGGATGAAGAAATGCACCTGCTGGCTCAAACCGAATTGGATGAGCTTCTCCCCCGTCATGAAAAACTTGAACAGAAGCTTAAATCTTTGCTCGTTCCCAAAGATCCCCGCGATGACCGTAACGTCATCCTTGAAATCCGCGCCGGAACCGGTGGCGATGAGGCGGGTCTATTTGCCGCCGATCTCTTCCGGATTTATTCCCGCTACGCCGAAAAGCGCAATTGGAGTGTGGAAATCATCTCCCAAAACGAGACCGGTATCGGCGGGCTCAAGGAAGTCATTTTCCTGGTAAAGGGCCGCGGCGCTTATTCGCGCCTTAAGTATGAATCCGGCGTTCACCGCGTCCAACGTGTTCCAACCACAGAAGCACAGGGCCGTATCCATACCTCTACGGTGACGGTAGCCGTCCTGGCCGAAGTGGAAGATGTTGATATTCAAATCCCGGATGGGGATATTCGCGTGGATGTTTACCGCTCAGCCGGGGCTGGCGGGCAGAACGTTCAAAAGAACTCTACCGCCATTCGCATCACCCACCTGCCCACGGGCATGGTGGTTGCCTGCCAGGATGAACGTTCGCAATTACAAAACCGGCTGCGTGCCATGAGCATTCTGCGTGCCCGCCTGTTTGAAATCGAACAGGAGCGCCGCCAATCTGACCAGGATAGCGCCCGCCGCTCCCAGGTGGGTACGGGTGAGCGCTCGGAGAAAATCCGCACATATAATTTTCCACAATCTCGAGTGACAGACCACCGAATCAACATCTCCAGCTTTAACATGCCCGCCATTTTGGATGGAGATATTGACGTCTTCATTGATGAGCTTTCCATGCGGGATGAAACAGAGCGTCTTTCCACCTCCATCTCCGAGGATGATGAGCGTTGATGTCGCTGCCTGGCTGAAGCAAGCCGCCGGGCACATTTCCTCACTCTCCACCGCTCCCCATCTGGAGGCACAACTTTTGTTGGCCCACACCCTGGGAAAGCCACGCGAGTGGCTGCTCACGCACCCTGAATTTCAACTCCCACCCTCCGCTTTTCAACAGGCCAACCACGATCTCACCCGCCTCGTGGCAGGTGAACCGTTGCCCTACATCCTGCAGAAGCAGGAATTCTTTGGCCTCGAATTCAAGGTCAACCCCGCTGTCCTCATTCCCCGCCCGGAGACAGAGCTGTTGCTCGAACACGCCCTGGCCTGGCTGCAGAAGCACCCCACTTGCCATCGCGTGGCAGATGTGGGAACCGGTTCAGGTTGTATCGCCGTCTCGCTGGCGGTAAATGCCCCCGGCATTCACCTGCTCGCGACGGATATCTCCTTCCCGGCGTTGCAGGTAGCCCGCTACAACGCTGGTTTCCACCGCATGGAGGATCGCATCCAGTGGGTTCAAGCAGATTTACTTTCCCCCATCTCAACTTCCTTTGACTTAATTTGTGCCAACTTGCCCTATATTCCCACGGATACCCTCCCCGGTTTATCCGTTTCTGCTCATGAACCCCTGAATGCACTGGATGGCGGCCCGGATGGTCTTACCTTCATCCGGAGTTTACTCTACCAGGCCCGCTCCAGAATCCAATCCGGCGGGTTACTACTATTGGAAATTGAAGCCTCCCAGGGAAATTCTGCAAGCCTGGCCGCTCAGGCTGTTTTTCCGCAGGCTGAGATCCGGGTGGTTGATGACCTGGCCGGTCACCCCCGCCTGCTTGAAATCCAAGAGAAGGAATGGTAAATGCCCGCTACGATCTTGCTCCCCATCCAATCCCCCGCTGCCATCCCCACCGCCCTGGAAATACTCCGGCAGGATGGCCTGGTAGCCTTCCCTACCGATACCGTCTATGGCCTGGCGGCTTCCTTTACCTCACCCCTTGCCATCGAGCGCCTTTTCACCGCCAAAGGCCGGGAATTCAATAAAGCCATTGCCATCCTGATTGGGGAGATGGATCAAATTCCCCTGGTTAGCGAGACCTTTCCCGAGCGGGCTGCCCTGCTGGCCCACAAGTTTTGGCCAGGTGCATTAACACTCGTTGTCTCGCGGCTTCCCAGCCTGCCAGCGAACCTATCCCCGGATGCCACCATCGGTCTGCGCATGCCAGACCACGCCTTTGCACGCCGTTTACTGCAAGCTGCGGGCCCCCTTGCCACGACTTCTGCCAATATTTCAGGCATGGCCAATCCGCTCTCCGCTGCGGATGTTCTCCAGCAGTTGGATGGCCGGATTGACCTCCTATTGGATGGAGGCAGCCTTTCCGGCGGCATCCCCTCGACCGTGGTGGGCTGCACGACGCCAGATTTGACCATCTTCCGGCAGGGAGCCATCTCTGGTGCCCAAATCATGGAAACACTTAGCCAACCTTAAATCCCTTCTCATCCTGTTATTAAATATAAGGCATACAATGATATCGTTCTCCTCTACAAAAACCCCCTCCTGAAGTCCGGGCAAGGCTTCATGAAGGGGTTTTTGCTTTTCCCGATCTCCTATTCCACTCGCTTTACGAACAGAGCACCACCCGGACAATCCCCCGGTTTCCATTCCCCTAACGCTCGATGAGCATCTCCCGTTGCAATTCCATCATCCGCCGGAATGGCCCCTGGCGCTCCATCAAGACGCAAAAAGTTCCGCGTTCAATGATCCTTCCTTCACTCAACACAATAATCTCATCCATCTTTTCCAGGTCAATTAAACGGTGCATCATCCACAGGCTGCTCCGTCCTTCCGTCACTTGCAACAAAGTCTTCATGACGGCCTGCTCGGTAATGGAGTCCAATCCGTTTGTCGGCTCATCCAGCAGGTAGATGGGTGCATCCTGCAGAATGGCGCGCGCGACCATCAATCGCTGGCGTTCACCCAGGCTGAGGTTTACCCCCCGCTCTCCCATGATGGAATTCAGCCCGGCTGGTAGTTTGCCTGCCCAGGCCTCCAATCCGGAAAGGGAGAGGGCTTTCCAACAAGCATCATCCTCTGCGGAATTTCTGGCTATGCGCAAGTTTTCCCGCAGGCTTCCATGGAAAATCCACCCATCGCTGGGAACCAGGCTAAATTGGGAACGCACTTCTTCAGGCTTTAGCTCCTCCAGCCCCACCCCGCCCAACCGGATTTGACCGGAAGATTTCTCCCAAAACCGCAGCAACAATTGGATCAGGCTGGTTTTCCCCGCCCCACTCTCTCCAACAATCGCGATCCGTTGACCGGCAGTCATTTCCAGCGAGAAATCATCCAGGGAGTTCTGTTCCCTTCCTTCATAGGTTAATCGAACATGCTGTAGACTCAAGTCTTTGCGCGCCGGTATTGGAAGGGGTTGATCAGGTTCTGTCACCACCGGGCTTGTATCCGCCAGTTGAAACAGGCGCCGGGCGGCTGCCAGGCTGGTCTCAAACTGGCTGCCCGCCGGGATCAGTGGCGCGGTGACTTCAAAGGACGCAATGGCTCCCAGGATGATCACCGCCAGGCCAACCCCATCCAACCTTCCCACCTCCACCAGAGGTAGGGCAATCCGCAACAGGATGTAGACGGTAAACCCATTCAGGAAGATCAGCAGGCCATTCGCCAGACCGCTCCACTGGCTCAAGCGCATCTGGGCTTCTCCCAGTTGTGCGCCAAGCATCAATATCCCGTTCACTTTCTGTCCGATATGGCCCAGTAAGGTTAATTCACCCACTCCCTGGGATAATTCCACCACCTCTCCGCTCAAGCGGCCGCGTAAATCCGCCAGCCGGCCCCCCGCCTGGCGGGAAACCACCCGCAATCCTCCCGGTAACCCCAGGCTGCTGATCAGCAACCCGATCACGAGCACTCCACCCAGGGCAGGATCAAACGAGCCAATGAATATCCCCATTCCGGCAGTAATTATGAACGCGGTCACCAGCGGCGCGAATACCCGCACATAGAAGTTTTCCAGGGTATCAATATCTGCCACCACGCGAGTAAGCAAATCACCACTCTGATACCCCTGCAACCTGGCAGGCGCCAGGGGTACCAATGCTTTGTAGATCCAAACCCGCATCCCGCTCAACACCTGTAAATTAACCGAGTGAGAACTCAATCGTTCCAAATAGCGCAGGATACCCCGGCTGAGTCCAAAAAAACGCACACCAACAATGGCCACTTGCAAGATGGAAATCGAGGGCTGCAAAGCCGCCATGGAGAGTAAGTACGCCGAAGCCCCGAACAAACCAATGCCGCTTACGATGGTTGCCGAACCGGTCAGGATGGAAATCAATACCATACCCATATATGGTTTGAGAAACGACAACAAGCGCAAGGTGATTTTCATTGCAGCGTTCCCCGGTAACCCTGCACCATGGAGTGCAAGATGGGTGATTTCTCGAGCAGCCCCTCTGCGCTTCCACTTTCAACGATCCTGCCGCCTTGCATAATGATCACTTGCTGCGCCAGTCGCAGGCTGGGCAGGCGATGGGCGATCAGCAGGACGGTCCGATCCTTGCATAACTCCTGGATGGAATCCAGCAGGTCATTCTCCCCCCTTACATCCAGGTGAGCGGTCGGTTCATCCAAAATCACCAATCCAGGGTTCCGTAAAAAGGCGCGGCTCATAGCCAGCCTTTGGCGTTGTCCACTGCTCAACTTCATGCCGGCATCTCCGATCTGCGTTTGCAGACCTTGCGGCAGGCTTGCCAGCCATTTACCCAGGCCGACCCGCTCCAATGCCTGCCGGATTTGCCGATCACTGCACTCCAACCCGCCGAGGGTCAGGTTTTCTGCCAGGCTTCCCTGGAAGAAATAGGGAGTCTGGCTCACCCAGGCAATCCCTTTCCGCCAATCCGCGCGGTCGTATTCCAACAGGTCAAACCCATCCACCAGGATTCGCCCGGCGGCAGGAGCCATGAACCCGAGCAGGAGATTAACCAGGGTGCTTTTCCCGGCGCCGCTTGGGCCGATCAGGGCTGTCACGGTGCCGGCTTTCAGCTCCAGGTTGATTTCATGGAGGGTATTCTCATCAGCGCCCGGGTATCGGGTGGTGACGTTCTGAAATTGAATGAAGGGTGCAGCCTGCCAGCGAAACCGTTTCCCAGGCAGGGTGGATGTACTTGGTGCGGCTTCCGGGGTATCCAATATTTCGAAAATCCGCCGGGCAGCCGAGACTCCCGAGGTCGCGGCGTGGAAGCGCTGCCCCAACTGCCGGATGGGCAAATAAAAATCCGGAGCAGCCACCAGAATAAACAGCGCCTGTTCATACGCCATCCCTCCCGTTATCAGGCGCAAACCAATTTGCACCGCGATCAAGGCGATGGATATTGTTGAAACCAATTCCAACGTCAGGGAGGAGAGAAATGTCACCCGCAGGATGCCCATGGTGACCTGGCGATATTGTTCGCTCACCGATCTGATCTTTTCCCCGGCTCGGTACGTCTGTCCGAGCGCCTTCAAGGTTGACAAACCTTGCAAGGTTTCCAACAGATTGGCACTCATCCGGCTTAAAATCCCCCATTGCCTGCGCGTCATTTTCTCAGCGGAGCCGCCGATCAAAATCATGAACATCGGCAGCAAAGGCGCAGTAAGTAACAGCACCAGGCCGCTGACCCAATCCAGGGGGAAAATGGCGAGCAATAAACACAACGGCACCAGACCAGCCAGCGCTACTTGCGGCAAAAACTGGCTGAAATAGGCGTCCAGGGCATCCAATCCCTGCACCAGGGTAGCTGCGATTTCCCCGCTTCTTTCACCGGTTAAGGAAACCGGCCCCAACCGTTCAATCTTTTCCAAAAGGCGCTGGCGTAAGGCTTCTTTCACCCGCACAGAAATCTTCACCGCGCTCGTTTCACCCAGCCAGGTGAGGATGAAACGCCCTGCCAGGACCCCCAGGAAGACTTCCAGCGATCCTTCCGCTTTGGAAAGGTCCCATCCGGAGAGATGAACCCCGGCCAATACCTGGCTGAGCACCCGCGCCTGGATCACAATCAATATTCCGCCCGCCAGGCCGCTCAAGACCGTCAGAATGAGCGGCAGCCAGGCTCGCCGAAGTTGCACCAGCAAGCGGGAATCAAGGTTCATTACCGCACCTCTCCTTCCCAAGGTTCTCCTTGCGTTTCTCTCCGGTTTTCACTTCCCAATTACCCGCCGCAGTGCCACAATCAGCAGCATGGCGGCTGACCCAAGAATGCACAACAGCAGCGCAATGAGCATCACCGCATAGAAAACACCGTTATATTGGCTGACCCATTGAACCCCTTCGGTGACAAAATTACCCATCCATAAAGTGACCAGGTTCACCAGCAGCACAACCGTAACCAATGTCAGGGAACCTGTTGCCGCCCCTTTGAGATCCGATGGTGAGAGAGAAATGTTGCTTCCCACAGAAAAGGACAGGTAGAGAAACACCCAAAACTTCCAATTTCCAAGGTTGGTACGGGAAAAGATGTTGGCAAAAGCCTCAAAAGCTCCGCCCAACACCTTGTCCAGATAAAGCAACACACCCTCGCCGGAGGAAAATACGGTCGGGGTTAACCGGATGGACCACAATGGCGCAAATTCATCTCCCCCCAACAGGAGCAGCGCAAACACGTAGATCACAAGTGTGCCAAACAGGATCGGGCCAATGGCAGAAAAGAATACCCCAATCCGCTGGAAAATATTGCGCGGGTTGTAGGCATAGGCCACATGTGCAGTTTCACCCTGGCTGGGGTCGCGGTTGGTCAATTTTATTTTTAGAATCTTATGTCCGAAGATCAGGTTGAAAAAGGCATGCCCCAGTTCATGCACCATGGTTCCCCAAAAAGAAAATAACGCATAATACACTTTCCAGCCAATCGCACGGGTTGCCAGCCGGTCCAGGTTTCCCGCCGCCCAGTGCATGGTGAAGGCCAGGATCAAAGTCGGCCCCATCAGTACGAACAGTTGCAGAAAGGAGGTCAAAAGAACATTCCAAAGATAACCCAACAAGCTCCCCAGGGCGCCGTCCATGTCCCCTCCCTTAACTGCAAAGTGGTTGAATCTTGTGACGATCATACAACAATTCGGCGGATTTACCGCCGAATTGTTGTAAAGGTTTGCTAATCAAACTTGAGCATTTCAAGCACATCTTTCAAATTGGCGATGAACATCTCATCCATCACTTCATCTGGCGCTGTGTAGGGCCCCCCAAAAACGCCATCTCCAATTGCATCCCGCTCCGCCCCTGCCCCCAGGATTTCTTTGATAATCACTTCCGGTTTCTCACCCTCTGGCAGCGGGGCCACCCGCGTGAAGCGAAAGGCTTCTTCCCAGTTGGCATGCTGGTTGGGCAACCCGTGCCGCTCAGATATCTCACGAATACACTTTGCCGTCCACCATGAATACCATTTCACCCGCAGCCCGGGTAACTGGTTCGCCAGTTCCACAATCCGCTGGCGGCCAGGCTCATTTCCACCATGGCCATTCAGGATGACGATCCGCCGGAAACCATAACCGTACACGGAGCGTAAAACATCTTCCAATGCATCCAAAAAAGTAGAAACCCGCAGACTGATCGTCCCCGGGAATGCCAGGAAGCTTGGAGAGATGCCAAAATTAAGCGCCGGGGCGATTGGAATGCCAGTTTGCTGGCTGGCGGCATCGGCCAGGGCCTGGGGAATCTTGACGTCCGTCAGCAGGCTTAAGTAACCATGCTCTTCCGTCGCTCCCAAAACCAGGATCAGCCGGTCATCCTGTTTCAAATAACCTTCAACATCCATCCAATTCATCTCTTCAAATCGCATCGCATACCTCACACAACGATATTTACCAATCGTCCCGGTACATATATAACCTGGCGGGGTTCCTTCCCGGCTAAATGCCGTTGAACGGTCTCGTTGTTCAAGGCTGCCGTCTTGGCCTCCTCCGGGCTCAGGTTGGCCGGCATGGTGATGCGGTCCCGCACCTTGCCATTGATCTGCAAGACCAGCGTAATTTCCTCATCCTTTGCCGCTTCTTCATCCACCACCGGCCATTTCTGCTGGTGGATCGAATAGGGTTTCCCCAATTGATGCCAGATTTCTTCGGCAATGTGCGGGGCTACGGGTGCCAGCATTTTCAAATAAATTTCAGTCGTTTCCTGCCACGCCGGGCTGCCCCAGGCACCCTGGGCTTTGATTTTCATCAATTCGTTCATCAATTCCATCAATGCGGAAATGATGGTGTTGAATTCAAATTTCTCATAATCCCGGGTGACCGAAGCCAGGGTCTGATGTACTTTGCGGCGTAAATT
>CALESS010000092.1 GCA_937907495.1 uncultured Anaerolineaceae bacterium | reverse complement strand
AAAAAAGGTTCTTCTCTGAGTCTCTGTGCCTCTGTGGTAAAAGTTCTTACCCGCGAAGGCAGGAAAGATAAAAAACAAATATTCTTCTCTGCATCTCTGTGGTAAAGTTCTTATACGCAATTCAGCGCAGGTAAAGCAACAAGGAAAAACGATGTCAATCCTGGACCCAATCCCCGCAAAACCCCTGGCTGTGCGCCTGATCCCCCAGGTTGCACCGGAATACGCGCGCCAGCTCAATCTGCGGCCAGGCCAACACTCGCTGGGGCTGATCACCGCCGATAACGACGACGCCCTCTACGTCTCGATTGACGAGGCCACCAAGAAGGCGGATGTGGAAGTGATTTATGCCCACTCGTTTTTTGCCGGGGCGCGCCATGCCTCTGGCAAGCTTTCCGGTGAGATCATTGCCATGCTGGCTGGCCCGGACCCTGCCGAAGTGCGTGCCGGTTTGGATGCCGCCCTGCATTACCTGGCGAGCCAGGCGTTATGGTATTCCGCCAATGAGGAAGGCAGCATCGCCTTCTTCCCGCATGTGATTTCGCAGACTGGCGCCTATCTCTCCGGTTTGTGCAACATCCCGCTGAAATCCAGTATTGCCTACCTGGTGGCCCCGCCGCTGGAAGGCTGCCTGGCGTTGGATGCCGCCCTCAAGGCAGCGGCGGTGGAGATTGTCTCATACACCGCCCCCCCTTCCGAGACCAATTACATGGGCGCTATCCTGGCGGGTGAGCAATCCGCCTGCGTCGCGGCGGCCCAGGCCTTCCAGGAGATGGTGCTGGATGTAGCTGCCCGGCCATTGATGTATGAAATGAGGTGCTGATGACTGAATTTGACGCTGATCTTGTTTCCATCCAGGAAGCCCGCAACCTGGTGCAAGCCGCCCGGGCAGCCCAGCAAAAATGGGCCCATGCCACCCAGGAGGAGGTTGACCGGGTATGTGCAGCCATGGCTGCGGCCGGGGAAGCCGCCGCCGAGCGCCTGGGCGCCCTGGCCACCCAGGAGACCGGCTACGGTGTGCCCGCTCACAAGACGCTGAAGAACCTGCTTTGTTCGCGCATCCTGTGGGATGAAATCAAGGGTATCCGAACGGTGGGGGTCATCCGCCGGGATGAGGCGCGCGGCCTGGTGCAAATTGCCTGGCCGATGGGCGTGGTGGCGGCACTCATCCCTTCCACCAACCCGACCTCGACCGCCTTCTTCAAGAGCATGATTGCGGTCAAGGGGCGGAATGCGATCGTGATTGCCCCGCATCCGCTGGCTGTGAAATGCACCGCCGAGGCGGCGCGGGTGATGGCGGAAGCCGCCGAACGCGCGGGCGCACCTGCCGGCCTGGTTAGCTGCATGACGCATATTTCGCTGGATGGAACGAACGCCCTGCTGAAGCACCGGGCGACTTCGCTGATTTTGGCCACGGGCGGCACGGCCATGGTACGGGCGGCCCATTCGGTGGGCAAGCCGGCGTATGGCGTAGGCCCCGGGAATGTGCCCTGCTACATTGACCGCAGCGCTGACCTGGCCCAGGCCGCGCGTTACCTGGTGGCGAGCAAATCGTTTGATTTCTCCGTGATTTGCGCCACGGAACAGGCGGCGGTGGTGGATCAGCCGGTTGCGGCGGAGTTTGCCCGTCTGCTGGCGGCGGAGGGGGCGTACTTCACCAATGAAGCTGAAACCCAGGCCTTGCGCAGGCTGTTGTTCTTTGAGGATGGCTCGATTAATGCGGCCACGGTGGGTAAATCCCCGCAGGTGCTGGCGCAAATGGCCGGATTCACTGCCCCACCGCAGGCACGCATCCTGGTGACCCGCCTGCAAAAAGTGGGCAAGGCTGAGCCGTTGAGCCGGGAGAAACTGACCACCGTGCTGGGCTGGTATGAGGCCAATGGCTGGGAGGCGGGTTGTGAGCGCTGCCTGGAACTGGTGGCATTTGGCGGGGCCGGGCATTCGGTTGCCATCCATGCGCGGGATGAAAAGGTGATCCTGGCTTTCGGCCTGGAGAAGCCCGTCCATCGCATTGTGGTCAACACGATGAGTTCACTGGGCGGGGTGGGCCTGACCACCGGCGTACCGATCAGTATGACGCTGGGCCCGGGCGGGGTGGGGGGCGCCATCACCGGGGATAACATCAGCGTGCACCACATGTTCACGGTCAAGAACCTGGCCTACCAGATCAAGGAGCCGCCGGAGGCAGCGCTGAAGAGCGTGGCCGCGCCGGGCAGTCTGACCGCACCGGGTGGCGGGGGGGCCGCCTCGCAAGAAGCGCTGATCGAGCAGATCGTGCAGCGGGTGCTGTCAGACCTGGGAAAAAAGTGATCGTTTCACCGGGGTCCATACGGGATGCTCCGCGAAGGCGCTCAGAGTGCTGAGAAAACGGAGAAAAACCTTTTAATCACACAGACACTGAGGTCACGGAGGAGAAAAAACAATAGAATTCAGGAACATTGACTTTTTGGTGGTCATTTCAAAGGTAATTTTAGGCTTTCTCTGGATACTCTGAGTCTCTGTGATGAAGATATTTTCTTCAGTGATCTTTGTGACTCTGTGTTCTATTCAGTAATCTGTGGTTTAATATAGATATCAAGTTTGGAGGAAAGCATGGCTGAAATTTCAATGATTGCACTGGGAATGGTCGAGACCAAGGGACTGGTCGGGGCGATTGAAGCCGCCGACGCCATGGTCAAAGCGGCCAACGTTTCGCTGATCGGCTCAGAGTATGTCGGCGGCGGATTTGTCACCGTGATGGTGCGCGGGGATGTGGGCGCGGTGAAGGCCGCCACGGATGCCGGCGCAGC
>CALESS010000091.1 GCA_937907495.1 uncultured Anaerolineaceae bacterium | reverse complement strand
CCCCGTCTGAACAGGAGTATCCACATCCTGGCGGGCAACCACACCTGGGGCAATTCTTTCAATAGGCCGATATTTTCGGAAGGCGAGCGGTCCTTTTCCGTCCAGCGGTTCGCCGAGGGCGTTCACCGTCCGGCCGATCAATCCATCACCAACCGGGACGGAGGCGATCCGACCGGTAGAACGAACCTTCATTCCCTGGATGATGGCATGATATTCACCGAGGATAATCACCCCAACCCGTTCTTTTTCAAGGTTGAAGGCAATCCCCAGGGTTCCATTGGCAAATTCCACCAACTCTTGCGAGCGGACACTCGCCAGGCCGTCTACTTCCGCAATGCCATCCCCAGCCTGAAGCACCGTACCAATATCCAGGATTTCGACTTTGGGTTCAAAGGAATTGATCTTCCCCTGCAGATCATCTGTAATTTGTTGAATCAGATCAGCCATGCGCCCTCCGAAATTTGATTAACTTATGCTTCCACAAACCCGGCAACCCGGGCTGAATCCAACTTCTTCACCAATGCCACCAGCAGCCGCACGGCGCTGTCATAATCGTCTCGATGAATGATGGAGCTATGCGAGTGAATATGCCGCGCCGGGATGGCAATCACCACCGTAGGCACGCCGGTGCGGTGGAGGTGAACGACGGATCCATCCGTCGCCCCGCCTTCGATGGTGGATGTTTGCAATGGGATCTCCAACTCTTTGGCTGTATCCATCACCAGGTCTCGTAATTTCAGATTCGGAATCATCCGGGCATCATAGAAAAGAACCGTGGGGCCTTTTCCCAGCTTCACCGCCGATTCTTCCGGTTTCACCCCCGGCACATCCCCCGCGATGTCCGCCTCCAAAATGATCGCCACATCCGGATGGATGACCTCGACCGAGGTGGTGGCGCCGCGCACCCCAACTTCTTCCATTACCGTCGAAGCTGCGAACACGGTGTTTGGATGTTCCTGCCCCTGCAGCTCACCCAGGGCGGAAATCATCAGGGCGACACCTACCCGGTCGTCAAACGCCTTGGAGAGATAAGTTTTTCCATTGGCCATCTCGAGAAAGTCCGCCCGCGGGATGACCGGATCACCGACCCGCACACCCAATTCCTCCACCTCTTGGAGGGAGGAGACACCCACATCAATATACATCTCTTTGCGGGTCACCACTTTAG
>CALESS010000090.1 GCA_937907495.1 uncultured Anaerolineaceae bacterium | reverse complement strand
GAATTCCAGCGCCTCGCGCAGGGTGGGGATGGGCTCTCCCGCAAATGCCGCCTGCTCCTCCGGGCTGACGGCCCCGCTTTTTAACTGCCCAAACGGATCTTCCGCCACAAACCACGAGCCGTAATCCAGCGTCCGCAGTTCTGCCAGGGTGAAGTTCCATACCTCCCAGGGCTGGCGCTGCGGGAAAACCTGCCAGGCATTGGAAGTGCGGTTGAGGGTGTCATCGTGAAGCACGACCAGTTGGTCATCCGCGCTGACGGCTACATCCAATTCCCATAAGTCAGCGCCCAGTTCAAAACCCTTGCGGGCAGCGGCGAGGGTGTTTTCCGGGGCCAGGCTGCGAGCCCCGCGATGGGCAATGTTCAGAACTTTCATGTCAGACATCTCCTCTCCGGCTGCCGGAAGGGCTGTGGGCCGGGTTGTACAACTCGTCAGGATCAGGATTAAAAATAAGACCGTGATTGTGCGCAAGGGTCACCTCTCCTAAAATTCTACCATACCCGCCAGATGGACCTCCATGTTTGGGGAGATTTTTGTGGAATAAATTACAAACACGTTACAAGTTGCCAATTCCTGCTCCTAAATCCAGATTTTTGGATATAATTTATCTGAACAAGAAAGGGAAGTGAGATGACCCAAAAACATACCCTGATCCTGGCAGATGAACCTCTTGGCCCGGCCCATCCGGCTGTGCAGGATCTTTGCTGCGTGCTGGGGCCAGGTAAGGTGGTGGGCTTCCACCCGGGCATCCGGCTGGCTCTCTATGACCGGATTGTGATTTGTGCCACCCCGGATTCCGGGAAGAAGGTGGTGGATTTCATCACCTCTGCGGCCAACCAGTTGAGCGGACACCCGCTGGCGCTGGTCAGCTTTGAAAATCCCGGTCAGGATTCTGGCTGGATGAAAGAGGTGAAAGACCTGCTCGGTGAGCAGGTGACCCACACCCTGGCGCAGGAGCCGGGGGCCGCTCCGGAGGCGTTGATTGACCTGGCGCTGGCCTTCCGGGCGGGCGATCACAAACCCTCCACGGAAATGCCGGGCCAGGACCTCAAAAAACTGGTGGAGGCATTCCTGCTGGAACACAACACCCTCACCCTGGCTACCCACTACAACGGACGGGTGCGAGCCACCCCGCTGGAATACCGGTACAAGGGCGATGGCAAGATCTTCTGCCTGAGCGAGGGCGGTGAGAAATTTGCCGGTTTGCTGGCCAATGGGCAGGTTTCGCTTGCCATTTATGACCCTTACCGCGGCTTTGAGAAGCTCTCCGGCATGCAGATCCAGGGCCGGGCCAGTGTGCCCGCCTATGGCAGCCCGGAGCATGTGCAAGTGTTGGCCAGTTGGGGGCAGACATTGGAGAAGGTGAACAGCCTGCCTTCTTTTCTGCATGGTATCGTCATCCAGTTGGATGAAGTGGTTTTTCTATCCTCCAGCCTGATCCGAATGGGTTACCGCCCGCGGCAAGTGTTCCGCTTCTGATCCGCCGAGCCTTGGGGTGGGGAAAGTTCCACCCGTAACATACCGGATCAGAGACAGGTCCGAAGATAATGATGATCTCCCCGGCGTTTGCGCTCGCAGAACCGGGGAGATTTTTATTCTCCACCCGCTTTTCACGGTTTGCCGGCTAAATCCGGCTCACCGGATGGAAAAATCACCTCCAAAATTCTGTGTCATTCTGCCCCCAGCGCCGGGAACAATCTCCATGCCGGTTTCGTCTGCATTATGGTATGCTTTGCATATTCCGAATCACGCGCTTGTTTGGAGGCTGGTATGGCTGAAATGGAAGAATTGGATTTGATCCCCAATGAAGAGGCGGAACCGGCCCGGCGCTGGCGCTGGGATTGGTTGCTGCCGCTCTTCTTCCGCCCGCGCAAAACCCTGACCGCCGCTGCGGAGCAGGAAAAAGGCGTCTGGTTACTGCCCTTGTTACTCATTTCTCTCCTGGTCATCTTCAGCGTGGTAGCCAGCGGCCCGGCCCGCCTGACCCAATTGCAGATGAACAGCGGAGAGGTTCCCCCCGATTTCCAATGGTGGTCGCCGGAACAGCAGCAACAATACTTCGACAGTCTCCAGCAAGCCCAGGGGCCGGTCAATCTATACGTCTTCCCCATGATTGGTAAGTTAATCGGCGTCTGGCTGGTGTGGTTCCTCACCGGCAGCATCCTGCACCTGGTGCTGACACTCAGCGGCAGCCGCAGCAGCAACACCTCGGCCCTCAACGTTGTGGGCTGGGCCAGCCTGCCATTTGGCCTGCGCGCCCTGGTCCAGGGGCTGGTGGTGCTGGCATCCAGGACGCCCATCAATGCCGCCGGGCTTTCCGGCTTCATCAGCGCGGAGGGCGGCGGGGCGGCTTTCCTCGGCCCGCTGCTGGCCCTGGTGGATATCTACCTGCTCTGGCATATCATCTTACTGCTGGTGGCGTCCCGGCCCATGTCCGGCCTGCCGCGCAGCCGCGCCTGGCTTTCGGTACTGATCACCCTGGTGATTATGCTGGCCTTGCAAGCCGTGCCGGCTTTCATCGGCAACAAGCTCAGCGGCCTCTCCAGCGGCTCCATCCCCTTCTTCTAATCCATGAGTGAACCCGTTTTTATCCGCGTGCGCAATTTGCGCAAAACGTACATCATGGGGCGGCAGAAAGTCCATGCCCTGGCCGGGGTGGATCTGGATATTCCGGTTAATTCGTTATGCGTGGTGATGGGTCCCAGCGGCTCCGGCAAGAGCACCCTGCTCTATCTGCTGGGTGGGCTGGATCGGCCCACTTCCGGCAGTATGGAAGTGGACGGGCAAAAGGTGGAGCAGATGGATGAAAACGATCTGGCCATCTTCCGCCGCAAGAAGGTGGGCTTTATTTTCCAATCCTTCAACCTGGTATCCAGCATGACAGCCCTGGAGAACGTGGCCTTTCCGCTGCGGTTTTCAGGTGTGGCTGCCAAAAAACGCACGGCGGCTGCGGCGCGCCTGCTGGAGCAGGTGGGCCTGGAGAAACGCGCCCGCCACCGTCCCACCGAACTCTCCGGTGGGCAGCAGCAACGGGTAGCCGTGGCCAGGGCATTGGTCAATAATCCTCCGCTGATTTTGGCAGATGAACCCACCGGCAACCTGGATACCAGCAGCGGCCTGGCCATTATGCAATTACTCTCCGATTTGCATCGCAGCGGCCGAACCGTGCTGGTGGTTACTCATGACCCGCGCATGATCCATTTTGCCACCCATGTTATCCGCCTGTTGGATGGGCGGGTGGTGACCCAGGAAGAATACGAGGCGGCCGAACAACTGGCCAGCCTGCAAGCATCTCAAGAAACCCCAGAGAGGTAAACCCTTCAATGAAAAAGTGGATAGTGATCTCAAGTTTTATCATTATTTCGCTGGCCCTCAGCCTGGTCACAGGGCAGCCGGCCCAGGCCGCTCCCCGCCTCCAAACCGGCACGCTGAGCGTATCACCGGCTGCGGCAGCCCAGTCCGGCCCGGTGGGCAACCTGGTGCAATACAGCCTGACGGTTACCAACAGCGGCGCTGCCCAAACTCAGATTAACTCCTCCATCAGCGGGAACGCCTGGCAGACTTCGGCTTCCCCCAACCAGCTCACCCTGGCAGCCGGGGAGCAGGGTACCGTCACCGTTTCGGTTGCCATCCCGGCCAATAGCAGCCCGGGCAGCACCGATACTGCCACGGTTACTTTTGTCTCCAGCCTGGATTCTTCCACTGCTTCGGCCATTTTGACCACCACGGCCACCAACCCCACTGCCACCCCACCACCCGGCGTTCAGCGTCCGTTGGTGGTGATTGAATCCTACACGGCGGGCGGGGCCATCAACCCCGGGCGGGAATTTGATCTCAGCATCAAGCTCAGCAACCTGGGACAGCGTACTGCCACCAATATGGTCATCTCCTTTGGTGGAACAGACTTCTTGCCGCGCACCACGGGCGGTGTGCGGGCAGTGGCCAACCTGGATGCCGGGATGAAGGTGGATGTCACCCAGCCGATGTTTGCCCCGCTGGCACTGTGGGGGTTTTCCTACGGCACGGTTCCGGTGACCATCACCTACAATGATGGCTTTGGCGGTTCCTACACAGAGTCGTTTACATTAACCCTCAACCTGGTGGTGCCGGCCTGGGGCGGAACGGCCACCCCGACCCCCACCCCCACCCAGCTTGCCCGGCCGCAACTGGTGGTGAGCGGCTATCGCACCGATGTAGATCCGCTCCAACCGGGTTCGATTTTTGAACTGGCCCTGGAGGTGCGCAACCTGGGCGCAGCCGATGCCCGCTCCATCACCATGGTGGTGGGCGGTACGGCCAGCGTGGATGCTTCCGGCACGGCTGTGCCGGGCGGCATCTCCGGCGGCGGAAGTGATGTGACCAACTTTGCGCCGCTGGGTTCCTCCAACCTGGTTTTCCTCGGGGATGTGGCCGCGGGCTCGTTGATCCAGGCCAGCCAGAAATTGATCGTCAATGTTTCGGCCAATCCGGGTGCCTATCCGCTCAAACTCTCCTTCGTCTATACCAGCCCCACCGGTCAGCGCATGATTGATGACCAGGTGATCACCCTGCTGGTTTATTCCCTGCCGCAATTGGAGGTCAACTTCTACCAGGATCCGGGGATGTTCATGGTGGGGCAGACAACGATGCTGCCGCTGCAGGTCAACAACCTGGGCCGCAAGACCGCCGTGCTGGGAACCTTCAAAGTGACGGCTGAAAACGCCGACCTGATGAACAATAGCATCCTCATCGGCACGCTGGAGCCGGGCGGTTATTACACCCTGGATACCATGCTCACGCCGATGATGCCCGGCGAATTGCAGCTCACCTTTACCATCAGCTACACCGATGATTTTAACCAGCCCCGCCAGGTGGAGCAAACCATGTTGATCCAGGTGGAGGATATGCCGGTCTTTGAGACTCCGGAACCCGGCACCGAGGGCAACGGCGGTGAACCCATTCTGCCGGAGCCTGAAACCTTCTGGCAAAAGGTGCTGCGTTTCTTCCGCGGCCTGTTCGGCCTGGGCAGCGCCCAGGAAACCCCCACCCCCATGCCGGGCGAATTTGAACCGCTGCCCGGCGAGAGTGAACCGATCATCATCCCCGGTGGGAAAGGGTAAGCCGCCGCAATGCGTTTTATTGACCTGATCAGCCTGATTGTGGATAACCTCGGACGGCGCAAAGGCCGGGTAGCCCTGACGGCCATCGGCGTGGTGATTGGCACTGCGGCGGTGGTTATCCTGGTCTCGTTGGCTATCGGCCTGCAGCAAAATGCCACCAGCCAGCTTTACGGCATTGGTGATCTGACGGTCATCCAGGTTTACCCCGGCCAGGGTGAAATGCTGACGGAAAAGGCCGGGGGCGGCGGCGGGGGCGGCGGCGGTATGCCCAGCCAAAAGCTGTTGACGCCGGAATCCCTCAAGGAGTTTCAGGCCCTTCCGGGGGTGAAGGAAGTGGTGGCGCGGGATTACCTCTACAGCGGGGCAGTGCTGCAAGCCGGCCGCCTGGAAACCTGGGCCAACATCGTCGGTATAGATACCAAGGACTTGAATGTCTTTGGCTATGGCTTGCAAGGGGGAACCACCCAGTTATCCAGGGGCACAGCCATCATCGGCGGATGGGCGGCCCAGAGCTTCTACGACCCCAAACAGCGGCCAGGCCAGGAACCCCCGCCTCAACCGGAGATCCTGGATCAGCAATTGCGCCTGACCCTCATCAAGTACACCAACGATGGCATGGAAGTCAAAAAATCCTACAATATTCGCATCGTGGGTGTGTTGACGGAGGCCCGCGCCGAGCAAGATTCTTATCTCTTCCTGCCGATGGAAGATGTGATGGCGATGAACCAGTGGGTGACCGGGAGGCGTCCCAACCACAATAAAGATGGCTTTGGTAACGTCGTGGTAATCGCCGAATCGGTGGATACCGTGCTGGAGGTGACCGATCAGATCAATGCCCTGGGCTATATGGCCTACACACCGCAGTCGTATGTGCAGGGCATCAACTCCTTCTTCACCGTGTTGCAGGTCATCTTTGGCGGGGTGGGTGCCATTGCCCTGCTGGTGGCGGCCATT
>CALESS010000089.1 GCA_937907495.1 uncultured Anaerolineaceae bacterium | reverse complement strand
TGGAGTGTATGGCCAGGTCGTGCTCGCCGCTGTTCAATCGCTGCAGGGCTTCCTGGGCGCAGGCGGCCAGTTCTTCCGTGTCCACTTTTCCGGCGATCCAGAACCCGCCTGGGTCGGAGTAGCCCGCCAGCATGCGGTTTTGGTTGCGTTCGCTCAACACCCGCAGGGTGGCATGTTCGAGGGCGTGGTTGCGCCGGGTGCGGCTGACGCCGCTGGTTTGAAAGATTTGGTTAAGGAGGGTCATACCGGTATTCCTTTCATGGGTTTTGCATTTTGATCCCGGGCAGGTTGAGCGGGGGGTGCGGCTGTTGCCTGCCGGGGGAGAAGGTTTGAAGAGGGTTATTTCTGCTCGGCCACCAGGGACAGCAGCAGCGCCTCGCGCAGCGAGCGGGCCTCGCTGACCTGGATGCCCTCCGGCCAGGGTTCGCCTTTGCGAATACGGCGCGGCACGATGGCGGTCTTGAAGCCCAATTTGGCAGCCTCGCGCAGACGATGGGTCATCTGGCCCACCCAGCGCAGTTCGCCGGAAAGGCCCACCTCACCAATCAGCACCGCATCGGCCCGCACGGGCACATCCCGCATGGAGGAGGCAATGGCGGCAGCCACCGCCAGGTCGGCGGCGGGTTCGTCAATGCTCAAACCGCCCACCACGTTGACAAACACATCCTGTTCGGCCAGGTGCAGGCCGATGCGGCGGGTGAGCACGGCGGTAATGAGAAGCAAACGGTTGATATCCAATCCGTTGGGGGTGCGGCGAGGGTTGCCCAGGCTGGAGGCGCTGGTCAGGCCTTGGACTTCCACCAGCAGGGGGCGTGTGCCTTCCATGGTCACGGCGATGGCCGAACCGGGGGTGTTGACCATGCGCTCGGCTAAAAAGGCCTCGGAGGGGTTGGAGACTTCGATCATGCCGCGCTCGGCCATTTCGAAGACGCCCACTTCAGAGGTGGCGCCAAACCGGTTTTTCACAGAGCGCAGCAAGCGGAAGGCCTGGTAGCGGTCGCCTTCCAGGTAGAGCACCGTATCCATGATGTGTTCCAGCACCCGCGGCCCGGCGATGATGCCTTCCTTGGTCACGTGACCGATGACGAAGACGGCGATTCCGCTGGATTTTGCCAGCTCACGCAGTTTCCCCGCCGATTCGCGCACCTGGGTAACCGAACCGGGGGTGGAACCGATCTCGGCCAGGTAAACGGTCTGGATCGAATCCACAATTAACATGGCTGGCTGGGTAGCTTTGACATGCTCGAAGATGGTCTCCATGCTGGTTTCGGTCACCAACAGCAGGCCATCGGGCAATTCCGGTTCCGCCGGGGAAGGCTGCTCTTCCTTGCGCAGCAGGCGCAGGGCGCGCATTTTCACCTGGCGCTCGGATTCTTCGCCAGAGACATAGAGAACTCGTAAAGTGCGGGCCATCTCCAGCGCCATTTGCAGCACCAGGGTGGATTTTCCGATGCCGGGGTCACCGCCGATGAGCACCAGGGAGCCGGGAACAATGCCCCCGCCCAGCACGCGGGCAAATTCTTCAATCGGCAGGGGGACGCGTTCTTCGGCATCGCCAGAAATTTCCGCCAGGCGCATGGGGCGGGATCCGCTGCGCAGCCCGCGTACCGTGGAAGGACTTTTGCCGGAGGATTCGACCTGTTCAACCTCCTCCAACATACTGTTCCAGGCGTCACATTGCGGGCAGCGGCCATACAAACGGGGGAAGACCCGCCCGCAGTTTTGACAGACGTAACGGGTTTGTAATTTTGCCATGGTTGTATTATAGCCGGGTTTGGGGAGATTGCGCTGCAAATGGCGGCATGGGAAGATGAAAAATGAGGAGACACACATCTGCAGCGTCTCCTCATCGGTCCGCAGCCCTCACGGGCCAGGGTGGATCACTTCAGCGTGGAAGTGAAAAAGTCAGTGATGGAATTGATCAGCTTGGAGGTGACCTCCGGTTGATCGGAGTAGAATCCGTAGCCATGATCCGCGCCTTCGATGGAAACCAAGGCGCTGCTCCGGGCGCTGTCTTTGACAATATCCATATAGGCCTCGGCTTCGGCGGCGGGAACAATCTGTTCGGAAGCGCCATGGATGATGAGTACATCGCCCTTGAAATCTTTGAGGCTGTTTAGCGGGTTGGCTGCCAGGGTTTCATTGAACCACTGCAGGCTGGTCATCTGATGCTGACCGAAAGGCGTCACCACTTCGGCAGCCCCTTCGGCTTGGGCGGTGGCGTACAGGGCGTTGAAGGCCTCTGTACCGCCGAAAAAGCTCTCAAACAGGGCCGCCGGGTTGGCCACCGATCCCATCAGGGCGACGGCTTTATAGGGGCTAAAAGGATAGCCAGCCAGGATGCTGGAGATGATGGAGCCTTCACTGTAACCGAGGGTGCCGATTTTTTCCCGGTCAACGGGGGCATTTCTCACCGCGTAGTACAGGGCAGCGTTGGAATCGGCGATCATGGAGGTGTAGGTCAGGTGGGTGAATGGCTCTTTGCTCTCACCGGCGCCGGCAAAATCCATGCGGATGGTGATGATGCCTTTCTCCGCCAGAGCGGTGGCGATATTGGCAAAACCGCCGTTCTCGTTGCGCCCGCCGCCATGCCCATGATGCATGACCACCAGCGGGAATTTCTCGCCTTCCGCCCCGCTGGGAATCACGAGGGTGGCAGGAATTTGGGTTCCACGCGAATCCAGTTGCAATTCAACAACCTGGAACTCATAGGTTTTATCCGCCGAGGGTTTCAGCGTGGAGCAGCCCGCCAGCACGAGGAGCACTGCCAGGCTGAGGATCAGGATTGTCTTTATTTTGTTCATTTCTTCTCTCCCATATTTGAGATTAAGGTACGGATGGGGCGGTGTTTCTGGCGGGCTGTGCGATGGCCGGCCAGCCGCGGGTGGAGGATTGATAAAAAGATTGTAGCATATTCGCCGGGTGTGGGTGGGGTTCAGGGTGTAATCCTCCCCGGAGGCGAGGACTTTAGAGCTTCTTTACACTTCGGGATTCCCCTTTCCGGTTCAGGTTTTACTGGCTATAATACGATAAATAATATGTGAATTTATGGTTCGACTCTCTCATTTATTTATCTAGCATATCTCACCGGAGATTAATCTAGGCATGGGAAAATGAAAAATAACAGTCTTTTTCCCATTCTTACCGTACATTTTGAGGAGGTTTTTGATGCAAGAAAATGAAGCCGTCAAACCCGCAGCCCCTTCCCGCCTGAAATTTATTATTGCAGGCGTTTTAATTGTGGCTGCCGTGATTGTGCTGGTAATTTCTTCCACCCAGGCCAACGCCCAATATTTTCTCACGGTTGAAGAGCTGAATCAACGCGGCAACTCCATGGCTGGCAAAGATATCCGCATTTCCGGTGCAGTACTGGGGGATACCATCCAGTACGACGCGGATACATTATCGCTGACCTTCACCATTGCCAACATCCCCGGCGATAATGATGAAATTGAAGAGCAGGGTGG
>CALESS010000088.1 GCA_937907495.1 uncultured Anaerolineaceae bacterium | reverse complement strand
TTGCCAACCTGGATGGCAGCGGTGATTCCGGGCAGTATATGTTCATGGCCCTGGGGTGGTCCAGCGCGGCCATGATGCTCCTTTTACTGCCGGGGCTGGTTTATGCCGTCCGCCGCCTGGCCGGCCGGGATAGCCCTGCCTTTTCCGTGCCCGGCCCGCGCCGCATGGCGCGGATTGGCGTCTTCCTCTGGCCGCTCTTGCTGTTAGGCGCATATTTCGCCTCGCAAAATGATCGGTTGGCGGGGATCATCCTGCCGCCGCTGCAAATTCTGGTCATTGGCATCCCGATCTGGTTCTTTGTGGAGTTGAGCCGGAGCGGCCTGCCCGGACGCAAGGCGCACCAGGCCTGGGGTGTCTTCAGCACCGGCATGGTGGTGGTGATGCCGGTTGTCTTTGTGCTGGAGATTCTGCTGGTGGGGGGTGTCGTGATCCTGGCAGCCAGTGCCATCATGGGCCAGAACAACCTGGCTGATGAATTAAACCGCCTCGCCATGCGCCTTAATTCCGGCAACTTGGACCCGGAAATCATCAGCCGGGCGTTGTTGCCCATCTTGCGGCGTCCAGCGGTGCTGGTCACCATTATCCTCACTGCCTCCGGCCTAGTGCCGCTGGTGGAAGAGCTGTTCAAACCGCTGGGGATGTGGGCGCTCAGCCGCAAGCGGCTGACACCCGCCCAGGGCTTCAACCTGGGCATGGTCAGCGGGGCAGCCTTTGCCCTGATCGAATCCCTCGGCTTCCTGGCGGGAGTCAGCGGGCCGGATTGGGTTTGGACCGTTATCGGACGAGTTGGCTCGGGTCTGCTGCACATCACCGCCAGCGGCCTTGTAGGCTGGGGGCTGGCTGAAGCCTGGACGAATAAACGCTATGGCCGCCTGGCCCTCAGCTACCTGGCTGCGGTGGGGCTGCACGGCCTTTGGAACCTTTTTGGCCTGATGGTTGGCCTGGTTCCCTTCATAGATGTCACCGCCGGGCTGGTTGGCTTCCTGCGCGGCCTGGGGGTCATCGCTCCCTATGCCCTGGTGGTTATCGGCGGGGGGATGCTCACAATTTTGCTGCTCATGAACCGTCATTTGCGCCGCCAGGCCGCGCAAGCCGCCCTGACCGCTGGCCCGGATCCGCAACCGCAACCGCCGGTGGCGTCCCTGGCGGATATCCCTGCTTCCGCAGACCTTGATCCTTTAGAAAATGAGGCTGACGTAGATGGAAGTCATTAAAACTGTAATTGATTTTTTCCTGCATCTGGATGTTCACCTGGGTGAAATCATCCGCAACTATGGCTTTTGGACCTATGCCATTTTATTTGTTGTCATCTTCATTGAGACGGGCGTGGTTGTGATGCCCTTCCTGCCCGGCGATTCGCTGCTGTTTGCCGCCGGAACTTTTGCGGCCATTGGTGACTTGAATATTTTCCTGCTCTTCGGGCTGCTGGCGATTGCCGCCATCCTGGGAGATACCGTCAACTATTGGATCGGTCATTTCCTCGGCGAGAAGGTCTATTCCACCAATTCCCGCTTCATCAAGCGCGAATACCTGGAGCGCACCCAGGCTTTCTATAAAAAGCACGGCGGAAAAACCATCTTCCTCGCCCGTTTCATCCCGATCATCCGCACCTTTGCCCCGTTTGTGGCCGGGGTGGGAAAAATGCGCTACGGGTACTTTATCACTTATAACTTTGTGGGCGGCATCGTCTGGACGGCCCTGTTCTCCTTTGCCGGGTACTTCTTTGCCAATGTGCCCTTTGTGAAGGAAAATTTCACGCTGGTGGTGTTTGCCATCATCTTTATCAGCGTCATCCCGGTCTTTGTGGAAGCCTTCAAAAACCGCCCGCGTAAATCTGTCCCGGCGGTTGAGATTCCCGCCGAGCCGGAAGCCATCAAACCTGAATAAACCACGGTTTCAGCCCGATTGGAGGGGCCATTGAGAATTCCACCCATGAAGAGAGAACGGCTGCAGTCGCTGATTCGCTGGTTGTTGCCGCGCCTCTCCCACCTGGAGTACCAGGGCCTGGAGCATATCCCCCCCACCGGCCCGTTGATTGTCGCCACCAACCATCTGAGCCGGGTAGATATCCCGGTGTTGTTCATCACGCCCGTGCGGGATGACATCACCGCCCTGGTGACGGATAAATACAAATTCCACTGGTTCATGCGCTGGTTCACCGAGAGCGCAAAGGGCATCTGGATTGACCGTAACCGGGCCGATTTCGGCGCCTTCCGCGAGGGGATGGAGGTGCTCAAAGCAGGCCGTGCCCTGGGCATCTCACCGGAAGGCACCCGCAGCCAAACGGCCAGCCTGCTGCCGGGCAAGCCCGGCACGGTGCTGCTGGCGCTGAAAGCGGGCTGCCCGGTTGTACCGGTGGGCCAGTGGGGCACGGAAAAGACCTTTAGCGAGCTGGCTCATTTTCGCCGGGCACACATCACCGCCCGCTTTGGCCCGGCCTTCACCTTCCCTCCGCTGGAGCGCGAGAACCGCGAAGAAACGATGGCGCGTTACACCACCGAGGTGATGCTGCGCATCGCCGCCCTGCTGCCGGAGGAATACCGCGGTGTGTACCGCGGCCACCCGGGGCTGGAAGAATATTTATCCTGATCCGCATTCGCAAGGCGCCCAGCAGGGCGCCTTTTTATTTGCGCTCTTCCCCGGCAGAGAAACCGCCTTCTGGGTACGTATGCGAAGATTAGCGGCGCAAAAAAAGCCTTTCTCTGTGTTCTCCGTGTCTCCGTGGTTCCAACAAACCTTTTCCACCGTGATTCAATAATTGTT
>CALESS010000087.1 GCA_937907495.1 uncultured Anaerolineaceae bacterium | reverse complement strand
CATCCACAAAAACTTTTTCTTCGGGCAGGAACCAAATCAAATACCCGCCCCAGGCATACTCATTGAAGGTCCTGCCCTGGGCAGGATGCCCCTGCATCCAATCCACCGCTCCCTGTGGAAAAATCGCCGTCTCCGAGGCCTGTACGACCGCCGGCAGCGAAACCACCCCCAGCTTGCTGAACGCAGCCAGGGCAATCAATCCCACGATTAGCAAATTTATCCCCGGATGGGGCCGGGATTCATTTTTGGGCAGGGCTGGCAGTTTTAATTTCTCCTGCAGCCGGGTCCGCTCCCGCCAGCCCTCTACCGCCTGCCAACCATGCCGCGCGATGATCGGCGAGGCCACAATGGCAAACGGGGCAATGTTCCGCCGGGAGAGAAGCGCCAAAACCAGGAATCCCGCCGCAGTCAGCCACTCCTCACCTTTCATCTTTCTGCCGGAGAATCCAACCGCCCCCAGCAGCAAGGCTGCCAGCAGTAAAATTGGCTGCTGAACCGGGTCATGAAAGTCCGGAGATGCCCACTCCGGGATGAATTGTTGCAGCGAGCTGATGCCGATCGTCTGAAAGGGAATCCGCCACATATCCGCCCCATTCGGGTTGATGGCGACCGCCAGGAATGCCAGCCCCACCCACAGGAGGACTTTGCCCAAGCTGCGCCAGGGTAAAGCCTCTTCCTCCATCCCCAGCAGGTGATTGAGTACCTGCCCGCCCAGGAACGCCGCAAGCAGCAGGAATCCAAGCGAGTATCCAGCATGCAAATTCGACCAGACCAGGAACAACACGGGCAGGCCCCATATTCCCCGCAGGTCGCCCTTTTTCCAGCGCTCCAGCCACCAGCCCAGCCCGGCCAACAGTGCCAGGCTGGCTGCCTGCGGCCTCGGCGACCAGACCGGCGCGATCGCCACCCCCGCCAGGATCACCAGCAAAGCCCGCCACCAGGCCGGACCTTTCATCTGCTGGAAGGCGAAGGCCAGGCAGATCACCGCCAGCACACATACCCACAGCACCAACCCACTGTAGCCAGCCAGTTGGTACAGACCATACAAAATCACCTGCGCCAGCCAGGAATGATTCACCCAGGCTTGACCCTCCCGGGTGTATGAGAAGATATCCACCAGTAGGGGTCTGCCGGTTTCCACGGTTACCTGGCCGGACCGTAAATGCCACCATACATCGCTATCCAATGGTGTGCGTGCCGCCATGAGCACCACCAGCAGCAGCAGAATCACAAACATCAGCCGGCCGCCAGCGCTTTGTGTGGTTTCCTTGTCCCGGTGGATCTTCATGGCTGCATCTCCCCCAAATCCAGCTCTTCCGGCCCCACATACCGGGAGAGCGCATGGAACACATGGAACTCTCCAATCCAGGTTTCCTGCCACTTCAACCCCAGGCGGGAAAATTCTGCACTTAATTTCTTATCCAATTCCGGGTTGCGGGTGGTGATGTAAGCGGCCTGCTTTGCAGCCTTCACCCGATCCGTATAGGGCTGATAGCGGTCATCCCGCGCTGTATAACGCAAATCCGGGTGGTAAGGCAAGGCCGGTGAAAAAATGAGCTCCTCATCCGAGCGGAAAGCCAATGGATAAGCCACCCAGTAATTGGTGAAACCGGTGGTCTCACCGTGAGTGGATAAAAATTCCATCAACTCTGGCAGGGCTTGCTGGTTCACCTGGGCAGGCTGGTAAAACTGGGTTGTGATTCCGGGGCCAGGTAGTAGAGCACTTTCCAAAACGCCCCAAAATTGAAATATTAAAATGGCAGCCATCAGCACCGGCTGGACCCAGCGCCGGTCTCTTGACCAGTGGAGAATCATCCCCGCCCCTCCCAATCCCAGCGGAATCACCAGCGGCAGGAAATAGCGGCCCGAGGGATCCACCCCGAAGGGCGTGGTTACGAACAACACGCCCAGGCTCATCACAATTCCACCCAGGATGTGATATGCCTCCCAGAACTCCCTCTTCTGTTTGGGCTGAGGAAACAAAAAGACCAGCACCGCCAGCCAGAAGAACAGAGCGACCGGCAGCAGCGGCAGCGCCAGCCAGCGCACCTCCCAGGGGGGGCGCAGCCCGATGGCTGCTGGAAAGCCCAGTATCACCAGGTTCACCAGGTGAGCAGCCGCTCGTTGCAGCCAACTGACCTGCTCCACCGCCACCGCCGTCCCACCCATTTCAGCCATCAAATGCGAAAAACCGTTTTGCGCCGCATAGAACCACCAGGGAGCAGCGCCGAGCCCGAAGCCCGTCAAACCCAGCAGGAATTGCCACCCCATTCTCCCGGGTGATTTTGCACGAAACATTCGCCTCAATAGGGCAATGCCCATCGGTAAAAAGAAAACCAACGCCAGCGCATTCGCCCACAGTCCCAGCCCCAGCAAGATTCCCCACAATCCCAGCCAGAGTGGGCTGCGCAGGTCCTCCCGTTCCAGCATCCAGAAACCGGTCAACAAACCCAGGCTGCCAAGCAACAAAGCCTCCCCATATCCCCCCAGGCTGACCGTGGTATAGAGCGTGGTATTGACTGCTGGAATCGCCAGGAAGCCCCCGGCCAGCAATCCTTGTTTCCAGGAGCGAAACGCCACCCTCCCCGTGAAAATGGTGGCTATAATTGTAAGCAGGTAAAGGATGATTTGCACCAGGCGGATCGCCCAGACCTGGCTGCCGAAGATCATAAACGCGCCTGCCACCAGCCAGGCGTCCAGGCTTCCCATGTAGGCCTGGCCATAGAAGAACACCGGCCGCTCTCCCAACAAGATATGCCGTGCCATCAACCCGACAATCGCTTCATCGGAATTAAATGGGAAAGCCTGTATGGATAGCAGCCAGACCTTCAATCCTGCCGCCGCCAGCAGCAGGCAAACCAACCACAGCCACGGGGAGCGCAACCAGCGCATACAATATCCTCTCAACTTTGGAATG
>CALESS010000086.1 GCA_937907495.1 uncultured Anaerolineaceae bacterium | reverse complement strand
CCGAAATCCGGATAAACCGGATTTCGGTTTGCATTGCCAGATGTGCTCCACTGGTAAGCATAAGAAATAGCTTGTGCTCGACCGTCTGATGGTGATGTCATAACCGCCAATTCTTTGGCCACTGATTGATCTGGTAATAAGATTGCTTCTTCAATTTCCACACCTGAGGCGCTGTGTTTCGAATAACTATCCTTGTAACCAGAGTGCTTCCAAGCGTAACTCACTACATAATCTAACTCGGTTGGACCCGCGAGGAACTCTGAATTCACATTTGTTAAGTTAGGATACTCCCCCCAAAAAATATCCCGCATGAATATTTTGTATTCTTTTGTGCCCGGCTTAATATCCAAACCATTAGCATCCATATAGGCCTGGATTATTTGTTCTGCGCGTTTCTCTTCGCCTATCTTGAATCCCAATGATGGCTGGAGGATGATTCCTATCAGGGCGAGGGGAAGAAAAATTGCTTTAAAAATATTCATCATACTCGATTAAACCTCTTTTTAGAAAATAGAGCGCAAATTATTTGGATGGATTTGTTGGGGTTGGTGGAATGGCTTCTTGTAAATCAATATTGTCATGATAATCCCCATACAGATCCTTGTAGCCCGAATATTTCCAGGCGTAGGCAAGCACATAATCCAACTCGTCAGGGTTTTCAATAAAACCAGAACTAGATCCTGTTAGCTCGGGGAACTCACCCCACATTATTCTTCTCATGAAAGTTTTATACTCATCTGTGCCTGGTTTTATCTCCAACCCCTTTGTATCCATGTAATTTTGAATAATTTCTCGCGCCCGATTCTCCTCCTTAGATGGGATACTTTTGACCACAAAAACAACAGCGGCCACCCCTATTATTATAAATAATAGAGAGAGAACTATTTTTTGGGGTTTCATAGCGAATTCCTCCTGAATGCGAACATATCTAAATTTCTTTTCGCCTAGAATTATTATATATTGGATCAGCAATTTTGTACTGTGAAAAAGCTATCGGGATCGAAAGTCTGCCAGGGCATCTAAATATTGCATTGCATTTTCTGTGGGCTGGCGTCCTGCTTGTCAGTCAAGATGGGGTAGGTAAAAAAACAGCCACACCGAGATGATCGTTTTTATGCGCGGTTTTGGCTTACGAATGAACCGCTATTACACCGCAAATCATACGATATCCCTGCTGCCTCTGCCCATAAATCCATCCAAACAATAAATATGTCCATACTCACTCAGCGGCCTCCTCTTGCTTTCCAGCGGTGGCCATGATCTCCGCCAGTAGTGTGTCAACCAAAACTGCCACGTCGGGGTACAAGCTCTTTTCAACACCTGCTTTTTGAACCAGCGCCCACCAACGCGGCATTTCACCCTTTATATCGTCATTGTCATGATTACGTTCGGCCTGCTTCTCAGCATCCTGGCCTACCGGCAGGAATGCCGCGCCAGCCGGGTGTTCTCTTCGCCAGCCCAGCCGGAATAAATCAAAAGGCCGGTTTTCCTCAGGGGAGGAAGACCGGCCTGTTTACGCGCTGGGAATGCTAGCGGATATCGCGAATGGATTGATACAGCGGACGCAGCTTGCCGTATAATTTTGAATACACCTTCTGATACAGCTCCTCATAAATCGCCTGGGAAGTCGGGTTGGGTTCAAACACCCCGCCAGTGCGGGTCATCTCCTGCACGGCACGGTCAAAATCCCGGTGAATCCCCACTCCCACTGCCGCATCCATGGCGGCACCCAGGCCGCTGGCTTCATATACGTGCGGGCGAGCCGCTGGCAGGCCAAAAATATCGGCGGTGATTTGCATGGCAGCCTGGCTCTGACTGCCACCCCCCGCCACGCGGATTTCCACCGGACGCACTCCGCTGCGTTTGGTTGTCCGTTCCGCACCTTCCCGCAGGGCGTATGCCAACCCCTCCAGGATGGCCCGGTAGATATGGGCGCGGGTATGCACATCGCTGAAGCCGATGATGGCGCCGCGCGCCTCCGGCCCGGGCGAACGCAATCCCGGTGACCAGTAGGGCTGCAACACCAGCCCCTGCGACCCCGCTGGAACGGCATTGACCAGTTCGTCAAATAAATCCTCTGGCTCCACCCCCTGCTGCCGGGCAAGACCTTCCTCTCGCAGACCAAACTCGTGCTTGAACCAGCTCACCATCCAGTACCCGCGGAATATTTGCAGTTCCAGGTCGTACGCCCCGGGCACGGCTGAGGGGTAAGGTGGAATCAGCGGGATGATTTCGATATATTTGCGGTGCGTGGTATTGATGGTGGCGGTAGTGCCATAACTCAGGCAGGCGTATTGCGGCTCCAGGCAGCCGGAGCCAAGCACCTCGCAGGCTTTGTCGGATGCAGCCGCTATCAGGGGCAGGTCCAGCGGGATGCCGGTTGCCTGGCTGGCTGCGCGGCTGATTTGACCGAGCGGCTGTGCCACGGGCACCAAGTCCACCAGCAAGTCCGGGTCCATCGGGATTGCCTGCCACTTCCAGTTACTTTTGGCCGCCCAGCGGTGCGCCTTGTAATCAAATGGCACATAACCCACCTGGCTGCCCACCGAATCCACAAACCGCCCGCATAACAGGTACACCAGGTACCCGGAGAGGAACAGGTATTTGTGGGTGTTCTTCACCACCTCCGGCTGGTGGACTCTCAGCCAGTTGAATTCTGCTTCGGCCTGCAAATAAGCCACGGTCTCGCTGGCCCCGGCAACCGCAAAAGCTGCCCCCCAAAAACCGCTCACCGGCGGTAAACCCTCTGTGCGGCGTTGATCCAGCCAGTGGATGGCGGGGCGCAGGGGTTTCCCATCCTTTCCAACGTTGATGAGGGTGCTGCGCTGCGTGGTGAGTGCCACCCCGGCAATGCTCGAGCGCTCCACCCCGGGCATTTGCCATAATGCCTGGCAAGCCTCGCAAAGTGCATCCCAAAACACCTGTGGATCTTGCTCCGCCAGGCCCGGTGCAGTGGAGTAATAGGGTTCAATTAC
>CALESS010000085.1 GCA_937907495.1 uncultured Anaerolineaceae bacterium | reverse complement strand
GTGTGGAAGGAAATCTGGCTACATATGCTCCATTCGCCGCCACGGAACGTCTGTTAATGGCCCTGGTGCGGGCCGGAGCAGATCGCCAGCAGATGCACGAAATTATCCGTGGGCATAGCCAGACCGCCTGGGCAAGCCTGCAGAGCGGTTCTACGAATCCACTGATCCAGATTCTGGCCCAGGAAGAAAGCTTCAGGCCATTTTTATCCCCCGCTGAAGTCCATTCCTGCCTGAATATTCAAAACTACCTGGGGGATGTGCAACAGCGTACCCGCGCACTGCTGGAGCAAATCAACGCCACCCTGGTCTGAAATCTGCCCCGCTGTGCCTGGGGTGGTGTCAACCAACCATTGATGGAATGAATAATTACATCTTGTCCACTATTCTTGCATACGTTACAATCACCTTAAGATTAGGAGGCTGCCATGAATGATTTCCCTGGAAAGGGCAAAGTAGCAATTCTACGTACCACTCCAGAAACCGTGTTGGAAGATTACGAGCGGCTAATGCTCCTTGCCGGAGTGAAAGAAGCTCTTCCCAAAGGCCCGACCACGGGCTTAAAAATCAATATCTCCTGGCAAACCTGGTATCCGGCTTGCTCCACAGCTCCCTGGCAACTGGAAGGTGTGATTCGCGGGCTGCATAATGCGGGTTACCAGGACCTGGTCGGCATTCACAATGATACAGTTGTGGTGGATACCCGTGTCGGTGAGTTCAACAACAAGCATCGCTTTGTCACCGATCAATACAACATCCCCTGCCTTTACCTGTACGAACAGCAGTTCGCCTGGGAGCGATTTGTTCCCAAAAAGCCCTTCCTGGTGTTGGATAAGGTTTTCCCCGAGGGTGTTTACATCCCACAGGATTTATTCGGTAAGAACATCGTCCACCTGCCGACCGTCAAAACTCATGTCTTCACCACCATCACCGGGGCTATGAAAAACGCCTTTGGCGGGCTGCTTCACCGCAATCGCCACTGGACTCACTCGGTGATCCATGAAACCCTGGTGGATTTACTCATGATCCAGCAGGAAATTCATCCCGGCATCTTTGCCGTCATGGACGGTACCTTTGCCGGTGATGGCCCCGGGCCGCGCGCCATGCGCTTCCATGAGAAGAACGTCATCCTTGCCTCGGCTGACCAGGTAGCTATTGATGCCGTTTCTGCAAAATTACAAGGCTTTGACCCGCTTTCCATCCCGTTTTTGCGTATCGCCCACGAGATGGGTCTGGGTGTCGCCGAACCCCGCGAGATCGAGATTCTCGGAGATGCGGAGGAACTCGAACATCCCTGGGGCTTCGTCCAGGAGGATACTTTTGCCTCCCGCGGCCAGAAAATGATCTATCACGGCCCGCTCAAACCCCTGGAAAAGGTGCTGCTGCAAGGCCCATTAGTCCCCTGGAGCTATTTTGCCAGTAATTTCTACCATAATGTCTATTGGTACCCCTTTGTGGGCCGCAAGCGTGTAGAAGCTGCTCTCGCTACGCCCTGGGGCCAATTGTTCAAGAACTATGGGGATGGCGGTGTCGTGATGCCAGGCGTGGAACCGAAGACGGTTGTCCAGGCCGGGGCAGCCCTTACAGCCGCCGCGGCTGTGGCAGGCGGTTTAATCTGGATGCTTTCCAGGAAAAAGAAAAAATAAACAGACCCCAGGAGAGGGAAGAAATGTTCCGCAACTTCACCGATGCAACTGCATTCATCCGGGAACACCAAGTTCGCATGGTTGATCTAAAATTTAGTGATCTCTGGGGTCGCTGGCACCATGTGACCATTTCAGCATCCGAATTCACTCCCGCTCTGATGGTTGAAGGCGTGGGGTTTGATGGATCGAGTGTTGGCTTCAAGAGCGTCAAATCCGGTGATATGTCCCTCATCCCAGATTTAAGCACCGGATTTCTGGATCCTTTTTGGGAAGTACCCACCCTCTCCTTCATCTGCCGGGTACTGGAACCAGATACCAAACAACTCTTCAAGAATGATCCCCGGGATATTGCCCTGCGCGCCGAACGTTTTTTGCAAGAATGTGGCATCGCCAGCGAATCGCGCTGGGGACCAGAGTACGAATTTTACATCTTCAATAACGTCCAGATGGAAAATGGCGTCAATGTCGCCAGTTACCGGGTGGATTCAGTGGAAGCCAACTGGAATTCCGCACAGGCAGCCGGCCATGGACATTATATCCCCCTGCATGGCGGCTATCATGCAATTCCACCCCGCGACCAACTTTTTGGCCTTCGTACCCGCATGGTGACCATCCTGGAAGAAATCGGCATCCCCGTCAAATACCACCACCACGAAGTGGGCGGTCCGGGCCAGAGTGAAATCGAGACTCCGCTTATGGGTTTGCTGGCAGCCGCAGATTCGGCTTACATAATTAAATATGTGACAAAAATGGTGGCCCACCAGGCGGGGCAATCCGTCACCTTCCTCCCAAAACCCCTGTATGGGGAAGCAGGTAACGGCATGCACTTCCACCAGATGCTCTGGGGCAGCAAAGGTGAGAACTTGTTCTACGACCCGGCTGGCCCATCTCTCCTCAGCCAGGCGGCCCTGTGGTATATTGGCGGGCTGCTCACCCATGCACCAGCCATCCTGGCCTTTACCAACCCTTCCACCAACTCCTACCGCCGCCTGGTGCCCGGCTTTGAAGCTCCCATCAATGCCTTTTTCTCTTCTGGCAACCGCTCGGCGGCAATCCGGGTTCCCAAATACGCCACCTCACCGGATACGGTGCGCTTTGAGTTTCGCCCACCGGATGCCACCTGCAATCCCTACCTCGCCATGTCCGCCCAATTAATGGCTGGCATTGATGGCATCCGAAGGCAAATTGACCCAACCCAGGCTGGGTTCGGTCCCATTGATGAAGACATCTTCTCCTGGGATGCCGAGCGCCGGGCGAGTATTAAGAGCCTGCCAACCTCTCTCGAAGATGCCTTAAAGGCTCTGGAGAATGACCAGGCTTTCCTGCTGGAAGGTGGAGTCTTTGATTCTACCCTCATCCAGGATTGGATTAAAGCCAAAATTAAAGAGGACCGGGAAGTCCGGGTTCGCCCCCACCCTTACGAAATCCAGATGTATTATGATTTATAAAATCAAGGCCGCCCGAAAGGCGGCCTTTTCAGTTCATCAAACGGCTTCACCAAACCTGGACCTGCACTCCTCACACGGGCATAGTGCACGCAAGTAGTGCCAGTTGTAAATTCCATAGTGATGACCATCTTCCCATTCAATAATAATCGCATACGATCCGGCTGCCTCCACCGAGCGTATCCGGGTGGCAGGGCTTTCTGGCAGTACAGTAGAGAACACCTCCGCATCCGGCTCTGCGCTCATGTTTTCGTGACCACCCCGGCAGCTTGCACATGGGCAGGCAGCTCGCAGCAGACCAAATGGATAAGCGCTACGATGACCGTCATTCCATTGGATGGTTACGATGGAATTAGCGCGGTTGGCGGTAATCTCTGCGGGTCGAATGTCCATTTCCTCTTCCTATGGTTGCGTGGTGACGATCTGTAAATAATTGCTGGCAGCCCAACCCGACCTGCTTTCATCGTATGGCGCCACCAGGTACCACCAGGTAATTCCGTTGGCCTCAACCGGCCCTTCTTTCACCTCAAAAACCTCGGAGTCCATTCCCAGAAATTTAGGGTCAAACTCCAATCCTGCCCCAGATCTCAACCGTAAACCGGCGCCAGAGGTCCCGGTGATCTGTACATAACCGCCAACTTGAATCCCGCCGCTTGCCGGGGGCAGCCCGGGACGTTGAGTCGGCGTGGGGGAAACATAGATAGTTGGCGTGGGTAAGGGTGTTAAGGTCGGCGGCGGCACCAGTACCATGGCAGAGGTGGGAGAAACGGGCAAGGGGGCCATTTTCCGGCTATTTACCAGCACAAACCAGGTGATAAGACACAATATCACAGCCAGACCCATTGCGGCTGCCACGCTCCACCAGGGAAATTTTCGGCGAGGTTCATTCATAATCGGTTAACCCGGAATCAAGAAAAACGCCATACCCAAGATCACGTATACCGCCAGGAGGGACACACCTTCCAACCAGTTGGATTCGCCGTCCGTTGCAACCTGGTTTGCCACAAAGATTGCGGCTCCCAGGGCAATCAATTCCAGGGGGATGAAGATCAAGGTGAGTGGATTGCCCATTGCCAGGCTGATGAAAACCAATACCGGGGCTACAAAAAGCGCGATCTGCAAACTGGATGAGACTGCAATTTCATAACTCAGGTCCATCTGGTTTTTGATTGCCACCTGGACAGCCACCAGGTGTTCTGCCACATTCCCCACAATCGGGATCAGGATGATCCCCAGGAAGAATTCGGATAAGCCCAGGTCGGAGACCACCAGTTCCACCGCCCCCACCAACAATTCACTTAGCACCACCACGCCTAGGGTTGCCAACCCCAGGATCACGACTGCCTGCCAGATTTTCAAACTTGGCTGATGCTGATCCTCCATCGCCGCCGGGTATGTCACCGGACTGCCGCCAGAACCCCGCAGGCTGTAAATTAATCCCAATACATACAGAGCGATCATTACGCCAGCCACGCCCAGGTTGAACCCCTCCACCCGAAGCGAGGTTTCCTCTCCAATGTAATGAGAAAAAATCGAAGGGATGACCATCGCCAATACGGCTAAAGTCAACAAGATGGAATGGTTGGAGGCATTCGCCCGGTCAAACTTCTGCTTACCGTTCTTTGCACCCCCCAGGAGCATGGAGAAGCCCATTACCAGCAATAAGTTCCCCAAAATTGAACCGGTAATCGAGGCTTTCACCAACTCCAACAGGCCCGCTCGGATGGCAACCAGGGTGATGATCAGTTCGGCTGCATTACCCAGGGTGGCGTTCAACAGCCCACCGATTTTTGGCCCGGTATAGGCTGCCAGGGCTTCGGTCGAAGAGCCGATCAAACCCGCCAGTGGAATCACCCCAATGGCAGAAAAGCCGAAAACCCACAAAGCCCCCCAGTGGAGAACCTCTGCCAATACCGCCAGCGGAAAAAAGATCAGCAAAAAGGATAATGGATTTCTTTTCAGGTACGTCCAGGTCACCCTCATCAAAAGTCTCCTCGTTGAGAATGAAATCATTATACTAAAAATTGAGAGGATGTTTCTGGAAGATGATATAATCTTTTTTGGATTATGGAAAAGCCCTCGAGCATCTCACCCCTCCTCGCGAACCGCTACCAGCTTCAACAGACCCTTGGCAAAGGGGGTACGGCTGTCGTTTATCGAGCCTGGGATCAGAATCTGAAACGCACCGTTGCCATCAAGATTCTGCGTTCGGAGTTCTCGCAAACTGAAGCCTTCCGCGAACGCTTCCGCCAGGAAGCCCTGGCAGCTGCCAACCTCTCTCACCCTAACATCATCACAACCTTTGATTTCGGCCTGGACAACAATCGGCTCTTCATGGTTATGGAACATGTTCCGGGGACTGATTTGAAGGCGATGTTCCGCCAGCACGGAGCGTTTACCACGGCGGAAGCCTTGCCCCTGCTCATCCAGGCCTGCGCTGGTATTGGCTATGCGCATCGGGCTGGCCTCGTCCATTGCGATGTCAAGCCCCAGAACTTGCTCATCACCCCGGATTTGCGCCTCAAGGTGACTGACTTTGGTATTGCCCGCGCCCTGGCTTCCATTCGTCCCGATGAACAACATGAGGTAGTCTGGGGGTCTCCGCAGTACTTTTCTCCTGAACAAGCTGCCGGCCTGGCCCCCTCCCCCGCTTCCGATGTCTACTCGCTGGGGGTCATCCTTTACGAATTACTGACTGGCAAATTGCCCTTTATCTCCGATGACCCGGCGGAATTAAGCCGCATGCTCCACGATCCAGAGCTGATGCCCCACCCAGTCCGCCTTGATCACGGACACGAC
>CALESS010000084.1 GCA_937907495.1 uncultured Anaerolineaceae bacterium | reverse complement strand
ATTTGATTTGATGAACCCATCCTGTTCCCAGACCCGCCCGGTTGGGGAGGGGCAAGTCACATGTAAGTTTATCTCTCCGCAAGCTGAAAGCTTGGGTTATGTGCTTCCCACCACCCGTTGAGCCATGGCGCGGCCAGCATGCCAGCCCGTGGTCCAGGCGGCCTGGAAATTGAAACCCCCGGTCACGCCATCAATATCCAGCACCTCTCCAGCCAGGAATAAACCCGGCGTCTTGCGGCTTTCCATGCTGCGGAAATCCACCTCGTCCAGTTCCACTCCCCCACTGGTGACAAACTCCTCCTTGAATTCCCCCTTGCCCGTGATTTGCAGCGGGCAATCCAGCAGTTCCCGCTCGATCAACTCCAGCAGCTCTTTGCTGGCATCCGCCCAGTGCTGTGAAGGCTTGACCCCGGCCTGCCAGGCCAGCCGCTCCCACAGGCGCAAGGGCAGGCTGCTGACCGGCGAAGCCTGGTAGATGCGCTGCTTGCCGTTCTCGCTGCGCAGCTGTTTGAAGAGGTCTTTGATCTTTTGCGTAGTGTAATCACCCAGCCAGCTCAGGCGCAGCTCCGCCTGGTAGTTCTGCTCGAAAAGGTAGCGCGCCCCCCAAGCTGAAAGCCGCAGGGTGGCAGGTCCGCTCAATCCCCAATGGGTGATGAGCAGCGGGCCACGCTGTTCCAACCTGGCTCCGGGCAGGCGCAGGCGGGCATCCGGCACGGAAAGGCCGGCCAACCCGCTAAGATGAGGATCGCTGATGTTGAAGGTGAAAAGGGATGGCACCGGCTCCACGATTGAATGGCCGAGGTGCTGCGCCAGCAGATGCCCCGGGCGGGCGCCGCCGGTAGCCAGCAGCACACATTTGGCCTGCCAGGTTTCCTCGTTCAGAGCCTCCACGGTTAGCCCGCTGGGGGTGCTCTCCACCGCCCCCACCACCGTCCCCAGGCGAATTTCTACGCCCAGCCGCCTGGCTTCGCTCTCAAAGCAGGCGATGATGCTCTCCGAACGATCGCTCACCGGGAACATGCGGCCATCGGCCTCGGTTTTGAGGGCCACGCCCCGGTTGACGAACCACTCCGCCAGGTGCTGCGGGCCAAAACGGGTGAACGGGCCGCGCAGGGCCAGCCCGCCGTGCGGGTAAAAGGTGATCAATTTGACCGGTTCGTAACAGGCATGGCTGACGTTACAACGCCCGCCGCCGGAAATTTTCACCTTGGCCAGCGGCGACCCGGCCCGCTCCAGGATGACCACCTTTTTTCCGGGTGCGGCTTCTGCGCAGGCCAGCGCGGCAAAATAGCCTGCCGCCCCACCCCCGATGATGACCACATCAGCTTTATTCATGGACTACCTTTCTGGAAAAACATCTGCCGTGCCCATGTTCTGCCAGGCAGAACATTCCCCAAATCATTCGTTGCCTTCATTGTACCTGAATCAGGCAGGTTGGACTTAAATTCAACGAGGCGCCCCTGGGAGCGCCCCGCCAAAAATTCAGGGATGTGATTAATCCTTCCGGGGCTTCAGCAGGGAGAGCAGCCGCTGCCAACCGCTTTGTATCTCAAGGCGGCGCATGCGCCAGGTTCCCACCACACCATAAGGCAGGAACATCACCAGCAAGACGAAGAGGATGCCGAAAACCAACGGCCAACGCGCGCCGAACCAATCATAAAAGAACTGCGAGATCAACTGCATAATCCCTGCTCCCAGGATGGGGCCGACCAGCGTGCCCATGCCGCCCAGAATGGTGATGATCAGGGCGTTGATCGTTGTCAGGGCAGAGGTCATGCCGGGGTTTGCACCCAGGTTCCAGATGGCATTGAGCGCACCCGCCAGGCCCGCCACCAGCCCGGAAACGATAAAGGCTACCGAGCGGAATATGGCCGGGTTGAAGCCGATCATGCTGACCCGGCTCTCGTTCTCGCGGATCGCCAGCATCACCCTCCCGGTGGGCGAATTCACCACCCGCCGCATCACCAGGAACATAACCACCAGGAAGGCCAGGGTGAGGAAGTAGAACATCAGGCGGTGGGTGTTGGGGTTGATCCAATCCGGGAAGGGTACACCATGCAAGCCCTCATCCGCACCGGTGTATTTAACAAAATCGGTGGCCTTGGAGAGGATATACAGGGCGTTCGCCATAGCCAGGGTGATCATGGCGAAGTAGACTCCCTTCACCCGCACCGAAACGATCGTAAAGAGTAAG
>CALESS010000083.1 GCA_937907495.1 uncultured Anaerolineaceae bacterium | reverse complement strand
CCCGAAGGCCCCAAAACCGCCCAGGCTTCCCCGCCGCCGATCTCCAGCGAAAAGCCTTCAAAAATCAGCGGCTTGGATGGGTAATGGAAGGAGACATCTTCCAAACGGATCATGCAGCGTTTCGCATCCCTCACGGCAAAAAGCTGGCCTCCACGCAGTCGGCGTACTGCAAGTCTTTTTGGATCAAGCCTTTCTCCCGCGCCCACTGCATCGCGTCAGCAAATTGCGCTTCTGTGGGCACGGAGGCCAGCGGATAATCTGGCAGTACATAATTTTTCAGCAGCGGCTCAGGAACCAGCTTCAATTCGGCCAGCAGCCCATTCCAGCGGGTTTTATCGCCGTTGATGGCCGTAACCGCCTGCTCAATCCCGGCCAATACCTTCCGCACAGCCTCTCCCTGCTTTTCCAGGGTTTCAACCCGAAATGCCAATACCGAATGGCTGACTTCCGGGTAGCTGGTGTCGTCAATGATCACTTTGGCCCCATTCTTAATGGAAAGCGACGCCAGCGGGTCGGGCATCACCGCCGCCTGCACCTGTCCCGAATCCAGGAACGCCAAACGGTCCGCAATCTTTGGCACCGCCACCTTGGCAATATCTCCCGGCGCCATCCCCGCCTTTTGCAGCACACGGTCGGTCATGTACTCAATCACCGTCCCTTCCGAGATGGCAATCGGCACCCCTGCCAAATCTGCCACGGTGTTGATCCCGCTGTCCTTTGCGGCCAGGATGCGGAACATGGGCGTCGTCACGGTGGTAGTGCGTAAGAACCGCACGGTCTTGATCTGCGGTGTCTCTTTGTTGTAGATCATATTGACCACCACTTCGGTCAAAATGCCGTCCACCTGCCCGCTCTGCATCAATTGGTCGCGCTCGGGGGCCGAGAGCACCGGAACGATCTCCACCTCAACCCCCTGTTCTTTAAAGTAGCCCTCCTGCTGCGCCACGTAAATCGGCAGCGCATCAATCACAGGCAGCACAGCAATTCTAACCTTCTGCGGTTGGTTCGCCTTCGGCGTACAGGCCGCCAACAGCACCCCAAAAACCAGAAACACTTGCCAGAATCGCCGCATCATGTATTTCCTCCATCTTCTTCTTCTTGAAGATTTGGGTCAAATTTGAGACAAAACCACCAACGATGGTTATTCTACCAGACTCTGCTGCCGCCCATCGGGGCCAGATTCTCAACCATATACAGGCTTTCCATTTCTCCACGCTTGCCGAAACATTGGTAAAATGGGTTGAATTGCCTCCTCACCCAAAACGCATAAGGACACGCTCAACTTGATTGCAATCTTCTTAGGACTCATGGCCGCCCTGGCTTGGGGTGGTGGTGATTTT
>CALESS010000082.1 GCA_937907495.1 uncultured Anaerolineaceae bacterium | reverse complement strand
CAGGCAGCAGCCGCTCTCGCCAGGCGTCTCGCCGATGAAGTCAGCAAACCCCAACATCCCCGCTTTGTGGCTGGTTCGATGGGGCCTTCGGGCAAATTACCCTCCATGGATGACCCCGAGTTGAGCAACATCACCTTTAATGAACTGGCCGATCTCTTCCGCCAGCAGGCAGCCGGATTGATCCGCGGCGGGGTGGATTTATTGCTGGTGGAGACCTCGCAAGATATCCTGGAGGTTAAAGCCGCCATCATAGGGATTCACCAGGCCTTTGCGGAAACCGGCATCCGCCTGCCGATCCAGGCCCAGGTCACGCTCGATACCACCGGCCGGATGCTGCTCGGAACCGATATCGCCGCGGTACTGGCAATCTTGGAAGGCATGGAGATGGATGTCATCGGTCTGAATTGCTCCACCGGCCCGGATTACATGCGCGAGCCGATCCGCTTCCTGGGCGCTCATTCCACCCTGCCCGTCTCCTGCATCCCGAACGCCGGCCTGCCATTGAACGTGGATGGCCAGGCCGTTTACCCGTTGGAACCCGAACCCTTTGCCGAAACTCTGACCGAATTTGTGGAGCAGCTTCACATCAACGTGGTGGGAGGCTGCTGCGGTACCACCCCCGAACATCTGCGCCGACTGGTGGAACGCCTGAAAGGCCATACCCCACAATCGCGCCCCACCCAACGCCCGCCGCGCCTGGCCTCGGCTACCCAGGCAGTCGCCATGCTGCAAGAGCCGCGCCCCTTCCTGATTGGCGAGCGCTTGAACACCCAGGGGAGTGCCAAATTCAAACAAATCATCCTGGCGGGGGAATATGATTCCGCCCTCTCCATCGCCCGTCAGCAGGTAAATACCGGCGCCCACGCCCTGGATATTAGCGTAGCCCTCACCGAGCAGGCAGATGAGGCCGGGCTGATGCGCCGGATTGTCAAACTCCTGGCGCCGGTGGTGCGCGCCCCCCTGGTGATTGACTCCACGGAAGTGGAAGTAATGGAAGCCGCTTTGCAGACCGCTCCCGGCCGCTGCCTGATTAATTCCACCCACCTGGAAAGCGGCCGGCCAAAGCTGGAGGGCATCCTGCACCTGGCCCGCACCTACAACGCCGCCGTCATTGCCCTGACCATTGACGAAAATGGCATGGCGAAAACCGCGGCCCGTAAATTGGAAGTTGCCCGGCTGATCCACCAAATTGCCGTGGAGCAGTTCGGTTTGCAGCCCGGCGACCTGGTCTTCGATGCGCTCACCTTCACCCTCGCCACCGGAGACCCGGAATTCAGCCAATCGGCTGTTGAAACCCTGGAAGGCATTCGCCTGATTAAATCCAATCTTCCGGGTGTGCTGACTTCGCTTGGCTTGAGCAACGTTTCCTTTGGTCTGCCGCCCGCCGCCCGCCCGGTTCTGAATTCCGTGATGCTCTACCACGCGGTGTTGGCCGGGCTGGATATGGCCATCGTCAACCCGGCGCACATCACCCCCTATGCGGAAATCCCGCCGGAAGAGCGGGAGCTTGCCGAAGACCTGATCTTCAACCGCCGCCCGGATGCCCTGACGCGCCTCATCCAGCGCTTTGAGGGACTGGAAACCAGCCATAAAAGCACCTCCTCCGCCAGCGAGCTGGCGGCCCTGCCTGCTGAAGGCCGCCTTCACTGGCGTATCTTGCATCGCGAAAAAGACGGGGTGGAGGCGGAAATTGATGAAATCCTGGGGCGGCACCCTCAGGCAGAGTGGTCTGCGCGGGCCGTGGAGATCCTGAATACCGTGTTGCTGCCCGCCATGAAGGAAGTGGGTGATAAGTTCGGCAGCGGAGAATTGATTCTGCCCTTCGTGCTGCAATCGGCCGAGGTAATGAAGAAAGCCGTGACCCACCTGGAAAAATTCCTGGAGCGCCAGGAAGGCGTCAGCAAAGGCACAATCGTCCTGGCGACCGTCTATGGGGATGTGCATGATATTGGCAAAAACCTGGTAAAAACCATCCTGGTCAACAATGGCTACCATGTGGTGGATCTGGGCAAACAGGTGCCCGCCGAAACCATCATCAGCAAAGCCGCAGAATTGCAGGCCGATGCCATTGGCCTCAGTGCGCTGCTGGTCTCCACCAGTAAACAAATGCCGCTCATCGTCAACGAATTGCAGCGGCGCAAACTGAACATCCCGGTTTTAATTGGTGGAGCAGCCATTAACCGGCGCTTTGGCCGCCGTATTCTGCTCACCGAGCATGGTGAGGTGTATGTCCCCGGCGTTTTTTACTGCAAAGATGCCTTTGAAGGCCTGAACGTGATGGACCAGCTCATGGACCCGGAGGCACGTCCTCTTCTCGTGGATGAGGTGCGCCGCCAATCCGAATTGGAGCAAAAACGCAAGGCCAGCGCCTGCCCGGCAGCCCCGGCTGTCATCCGCTCCAGCGTGCCCCCCGCTTCTTATATCCCCCGGCCGCCCACCTGGGGGCCGCGCCTGGTGCGGCAGATGCCGCTGGATGTGGTCTTCCAGGCCCTTTCCAAAAATGAACTCTTCCGCCTCTCCTGGGGGGCCAAGAACACCCACGGCAAAGATTGGGAAAAGTTGGAGGCCGCCTT
>CALESS010000081.1 GCA_937907495.1 uncultured Anaerolineaceae bacterium | reverse complement strand
ACCCTGGAGTGTAATTGTTTACCGGGCATTACGATTCTTCAATCATTCCCCAACAACCATCTTCCGTCATTTCCAGCAGCCGCACGAATGGCACCTCGTTCCAGGCATTCACCGGGCTGGTAGCCCTCAGGCGGAAAAATAAATCTGCCACTCCCTCCATCTGCCAACCCTGCGCTCCCATATTGGTTGCAGTTTCCCACAACACCGGCACAACCTGGTTCAAGAACTTCCGCCGGAATTCACGCCCGCTCTCCGCAACTGCCTGTCGCATGCGTGCCCCGCGCTCCTTACGGACGGCGTGAGGAACCTGCTGCGCATATCCGGCGGCCGGGGTTCCCGGACGAGGTGAAAAGGGGAAGACATGACCAGCCGAAAACTGCGTGGAGCGCACAAACTCCAGCGATTCCTCAAATTCTGTTTCGGTCTCTCCGGGGAATCCGACAATCAGATCAGTGGTGATGGCAATCTCCGGGCACACCCTGCGGGCCTCCTGCACCAATTGCGCGTAAGCCTGGGGGGTGGTTTTTCGCGCCATCCGCCGCAAGGTGCCAGCCGAGCCGGATTGCAGCGGCAGGTGCAGGTGCCGGCATAAGCGTGCATCCCGCCATAACTCGAAGAAATCCGCAGATAAATCCCACGGCTCCAGCGAAGATAAACGAATCCGGGGAACATCGCTCTCACGCAGCACATGCCGGATTAAATCGCCGAGGTGTTTCCTCTCCGGGAAATCACTCCCCCACGACCCCAGGTGAACACCGCTCAGCACAACTTCCTGGACCCCGGCTTTCCGCGCAAAAGCAATATCCGCCAGGATGCTTTCAGCGGTTTCACTCCGCCCACTGCCCCTGGCAATGCGGGTGATGCAATAGGTGCAAAAGTTGTCACAGCCATCTTGAACTTTAATGAATGCGCGCGTCCGTTGGTGAATCCCCGGCAGAGGCTCACGCAACAAGGGTTCGCGGTCAAAATCGGCCGCCGGAATTTGGAGGATGGATTCAACCAGCTGGTTTTTTTCGCGATTGGAAATTACCTGCGTGACGCCGGCCAGGTTGGCGGCGTTCAGCGGTTCCTGGGTCGCCCAGCAGCCGGTGACAACAATCTGCTCCGCCCCGGCCCGGCTGGCCTGGCGGATTTTTTGCCTGGAATCGGAGGCAGCTTCGGTGGTTACGGTGCAGGTATTGATGATGACCAGATCTGCCAGGTCTGCGGATGCGACAACCTCATGCCCGGCCGCCCGGAATTGCCTGGCCAGCTTTTCAATTTCACTTTGATTTAGGCGGCAGCCAATACTATCCAGAAAAACCTTCATCAGGTCACGGATTGTACACTAAAAAGTTATCAAAGAGAATATCTGTCCCGGGGGTGGTGTTTGTTCCGGCAATCAGTCCCACATCCCCTTCTGGAAAATCGGCATCCCGCACGATGAGAATCTTCTGGCCGTTAATCCAGAGGATCAACCCATCCGAGATGCAATCCGCCCGCAGGTGGTTGATTGCATCCCCGCGCTGGATCGCTTCGCTATACTCCATTTTATCGGTCCCGATCATGGAATATACGCCTTCTTTCACTTTCAGGATGCCATAATACCCATCGCTGCTGATCAGCAGGGCATAAAAATTATCCCGATCCTGATAGCGGCAAATGATGCCAAAATCATTATCATTTGACCCACCAATCTTGGCTGCATCCACCTCGATTTGCACATCCTGGATGTTCAGACCGGGGCGTGACCAATAATCAAATTGGGTGGCGTTCACCAGGATTCTCAAGCCATCGTTCTGGTACATGACCATCGAACCGTTTTCATCGGTCCAGGTATCCCAGCCGGTTTTTGGGTCAGAAAAGCCATCTGCGAAAATGATTTCACCCGCGGCCGTGGCGGTTGGCTTTAAAATGGAACAACTGCCCAGGTACAAAACCAGGAAAAGAGAGATGATTGCCAGCAAAAATCGTTTCATGGGGCTGCCTCCACTTCACCAAAATATCGTTCCAAAAGGCGGTTGACCAGCTGATGAACTTCACTTCCCGGCTCTGCCAACCGTTCAGCCTGTTTCAGGTACGGGTAGGCTTCCGGGTTCCTTTGTTGATTCAGATACAATTGCCCGAGGTGAAGGTAACTATCGGCAAAGGTTTCATCCGCCTGCACTGCTCGTAGCAAGAACCGTTCTGCGCTGGTGGAGTCTTCCAGCAGAAAGAAGGTCAGGCCCATCAAATCCAGGCTTTCCGCATCCTCCGGCGCCAGGCGCAGCACTTCGCGGGCGGCGGGCAACCCCACGGTGCGCAATTCGAGGTTATGCTGAATGCAAAAACGGGTCAGTTGCCTCCAGACAGCAACGTTCTGTGGTTCTATTTTAACCGCAGCTTGCAGCTCCGCAAGCGATTCGGGTACTTTGCCTAATTCAGCCAGGGTCGCGGCAATTTCCAACCGCCAGATGACTTGCCGTGGTTCTGCTGCCGCAACAGCCAGCAAAAATGGCAGCGCTTCTTCCGGGTTCCCATCCCGCCGCAATCGCATTGCATACAAAGCCCGGGCAATTACCGATTCCGGGTTTAGCGCGAGTGCTTTCAATATCTCCGATTCGCCCCCTCCACTCTGCTGAAATTTTGCCTCTGATAAGAAAGCCCAGGCTTCCGCATAATCCGGATCCACCTCCACCGCCCGGCTGAAAGCAATTTCAGCAAAATCCCAGTAGTCCAGTGTGCCCAGCGCCCGCCCCACATACACTGGCGCAAAGCCAATGTACGCAGAAAGCGACCCTGCCAGCAAGGCATTTTCCACTTCGGATACTTCGCCAGCTTTCTCTGGAATTTTTTGTTTGGCTATACTCAAATCCTCCAGAGCTGTCTCATTTCCCAGAGCAGCTTGTAAATAACCATATTCAAGATAGGCGATCCCGCGGTCCGGATCTGCATCCATCCATTTCCGCAGCCAGGTTGCATAGTTCTCCCAATCCTTTTGCCCCCGAAAAAATTCTGCCAGGCTGGCAAAACTTGCCTGATCCCCCATCAGGGCAGCCTGCTCCCATTTTTGCACAGCCTCGGTGGCGTTTCCCAGCGCCAGCCAGGTATCACCCAATAATTTTAGACCGCTGCTGCTCATTTCTCCGGTTGCCACCGCTTTTTGGAGTGCCGCAAGGGCTTCCTCATACTTGCCAGCGGAGAAGTACACTTCCCCGGCTTGCTGCCAGTAGCCCGAGTCAGCAGGCGAGATTTCTGCCAGGGCTTCGAGCGCCTGCCCCTCCGCCAGCAAATCCCCCGAATCTCGAGCCTGTTGAAGGTCTTGTTCGGCTCGTTCAAACGCCTTCAAAGCCGGAAGCCTGGCAGCCACCAGGCTGACTCCGCCAGCCAGCAGGAGCAAGGCGATCAACCATAACCAACGTCTCATCGGTACCTGTATTGAAGGGTGTAAAAGGGGAGGTTCAATTTTTTCTCTGGGCGATAGGGTGGAATGTAGTTTAGAAAGTTGTAGGATTCAGGCAGGTTTCTCACCCTCATTCTATCACAGGCGAATTTTTTATCAGCAGCCAGCCGCAGACTGATTCTTGACAGTCACTTTTAATGGTGATACCCTTTCCAGGCAGCAGGCACAATCTGCCTTTGGAAAATTTCATTCATGGAGAACGCAGGATGTCTGAACGAATTACAGGAGAAGTAAAATGGTTTAGTGCCACCAAGGGCTTCGGCTTTATCGGGCACGAAGGCGGCGAGGACGTTTTTGTTCATTTCAGTGCCATTGAAATGGATGGCTACCGCCGGTTAAAAGAAGGTCAGAAAGTGGAATTCTCAATTGAGCAGGGCGAGAAAGGCCCCCAGGCCGCCAACGTCAAAGTTATCGAGTAATCACTATCACTCCGTTTCATCAGAACCACAGGGTTGTTTTTTAGGCAACCCTGTGTTTTTTTAATCACCCCGGATGCCGAACAGGAAAAAGAATAACTTGAAATACTCGCTGGCGGTAGCCTTGCGCCCCGCGCTGGTTAACCACCAGGTGGAGGAACGATACCAGTGCCCCCTCACCGGACGAACCACCACCTCCACGCCGGATCCCGCAAATATGCTGCGGAACAACCAGCGGGTGCGGAAACAATGGTAGGGATCCGTCACGACCATAATGGAGTCAAACTCCCGAACCCTGGCAACCTCCAATACCGCCAGGGCTTCATCCCGCGTGCTGGTGGCTGTCAGTTTGGTTACCAGGATGGCCTCGCTGGCAATCCCCACTTCCCGGGCGGTGATGATTTTGTCAACCGTTCCCAGGGAACTGCCGCCGCTTGGCATTTCTTCTGTTTCGGTTAAGATCACCCGCCGGGAATAGCCTTCCCGCAACAATGTCAGGGTCTCTTGCAGACGGGTCTTTTCGTTGCCACTCAACACCGCAATGGCATCCACCGGTTGCAGCGGATCTGCCACGATCAGCAGACCGCCCATGCCCCACAACAATACGTACAGCAGGGGCAGGCCTGCAACGACCAGAATCAACCCCA
>CALESS010000080.1 GCA_937907495.1 uncultured Anaerolineaceae bacterium | reverse complement strand
GTCACCCCCCCCGCCATGCCGCCGTATTCATCCACCACCACTGCCAGGTGGATGCGGCGCGTCTGCATCTCCGCCAGCAATTCGGCGGCTTTTTTGGCTTCCGGCACAAAATAGGCCGGGCGGAGCAAGGCACGATCCAGTATTTGGTATGGATCGCGGGCTTTGAAGAGGTCCTTGGCGTACAACAGGCCGATGATGTTATCAATGGAATCCTCGTATACCGGCAAACGCGAGTGCCCGGTGCGGATGACCACATCCACCGCCTCCGAAATGGAGGTGTTGACCTCCACCGCCACTACATCAATGCGCGGGATCATGATCTCGCGGCACAGGGTCTCCCCGAATTGAAAGATGGAGTAAATCATGCGCCGTTCACCCATCTCCAGGCTGCCCTCCGCCTGGCCCACCTCCACCCAGTTGCGCAGTTCATCCTCAATCTCATTCGACTTGCGGCCCTGCAACGTGCCCACCTTACCCCACAAGATCAGCAGCAGCCAGGTAAAGGGCCGCAGAATCCAATCCAGTAAGCGGGCGATGGGCGCCAGGCGCACCGTCCACTCCTCCAGGTCACGCAGAATCAGGCCTTCCATGGAAAATTCAAGCACCATCGTCACCAAAGCCAGCCCGGCAACAATCGCCAGCACCTGGCCAAAGGCCAGGGAGTTGGGATCGGCATGAGTGATATACCAGATCACCGCACCGCCCAGCAGGAAGTGCATCAGGGCTACGGCCAGGCGCAGAGAAGCCCGGCTGCGCGGCGTTTCCAACAGGCCGAGCGCCCAATCTGCACCCAGGGGATGTTTTTCCCGCAGGTTCACCAGTTGGGGCAAACGGGCGTTGATCAGGCTGGCACGTACCAGCGTCACCAGCAAATCCAGCAGAATGAGGATGGACAGGGTGATCCAGAAGGTTATATTACTCACGCGGCTCCCATTTCTTCAAAAAACGCGCCGGCACCCCCACCACGATGGTGTGGGGTTCCACATCCCGGGTGACAACGCTGCCAGCCCCGGTGCGCGCGCCTTCGCCAATCGTCACCGGAGCCACCAGCATCGTATCGGAGCCGATGAAGACATTGGCACCGATTTCGGTATGATGCTTGCGTTTGCCATCGAAGTTACAGGTGATGGTCCCTGCCCCGATGTTGGTCTCCTCGCCGATGTTGGCATCGCCGATGTAGGAGAAATGACCCATCTTCACCCCCGCCGCCAGGTAGCTGCTCTTAACCTCGCCAAAGTTCCCCATGTGCACCCCCCGCCCCAGGTGAGCGCCCGGGCGCAGGTGGGCAAACGGCCCCATGTGGACTTCATCCTCAACGATGGATTGCTCAATCACGGCCGCCAGGATGGTGCAATGGTCGCCGATGCGGCTGGATTCGATGATCGTATTCGGCCCGATCTGGCAGCCCTCACCGATGGCCGTCTGGCCGCGCAGGTGCGTGTTGGGTTGAATGACCGTATCCTGCCCGATCTGCACATCCACCTCGATATAGCTGGAGAGCGGGTCGAGGATGGTGACGCCATTCAGCATGTGCTGTTCCAAAATACGGCGGCGCAGGATGCTCTCCGCTTCCGCCAGGTGAATGCGGGTGTTGATGCCCAATGCTTCTTCTGCATCGGTCAGCACAATGGCTTCCACCGCCAGTCCTTCCCCCACCGCCAGGCCGACAGTATCTGTCAGATAATATTCGCCCTTCGGAGAGAGCGGAATGCGGGCCAGCGCATCCCACAGCCAGGCGGAGCGGAAGCAGTAAGCGCCGACGTTTACCTCGCGGATTGCCAGTTGCTGCGGGGTCGCCTGCGCCTCTTCAACGATGGCCTGCACCTTGCCCTCCGGGGAGCGCAGAATGCGGCCAAAACCGTGCGAATCCTCCTGCACCACCGTCAACAGGGTGATGGGGCCGGGGTTCGCCCGGGCGGTTTCCACCAGGGTTCGCAGCGTCTGCGCCTGGAAGAGCGGCATATCCGCGCTGATGACCAACACCAAATCCGTATTGTCCTTCAACAGCCTCTCGGCTATGCGCAACGCATGAGCCGTGCCCAGTTGCTGATCCTGCAGGGCGCAGGTGGCCTGCTCCCCCACCGCCTGGCGCACCTTCTCCGCTTCATGACCGATGATGACCACCGGCTTTTCCAGCCCGGCTGCCGCAGCAGCCCGCAAAGAATATTCGATCAACGGCCGGCCGGCCAGCCGGTGCAGCACCTTGGGCAGGCGGGAGCGCATACGGGTCCCATGGCCGGCTGCTAAAATAACGGGGGTTGTTTTCATCCATCACCTCTCGTGAAGCTTCATAAAAATTATACCCTTAAGTTAAAAAATAACGAGCCTTGCTTCACAAGGCCCGTCGCAGGGTCAGGCTGGGGCGCCTGGATTCGAACCAAGATCCACAGCTCCAAAGGCTGGTGTGCTGC
>CALESS010000079.1 GCA_937907495.1 uncultured Anaerolineaceae bacterium | reverse complement strand
CACAGACTCCACATATGCTTCGCGGGCAGGCGGCAACCAGCCAATTCGCTTTTCCTGGCGCAGGGTATCTTGCCAAAAAGTGGATTGTCCACGCAATTCAACGACCTTCCAAGACGCACCTGTAGGTATAGTGTAACACCTGGAGTTAACTCTAAGCAATGGGGTTTTTGAAAGAATTTATCTGGAATCTTGATCATGCTTCAGACAGGATACCCATTTACGATTTGGATCCGTAAACCCCTGGGACCTCTCTCGGCACATACCCAAAACCGCCCAAACCGTATGTACGAAAACAAATTGGAAGGTAAAATAAAACCTGCGATCCAATGGATCGCAGGTTTTGTGGAGCCACCGAAGGGATTCGAACCCATGACCTGGCGTTTACGAAACGTCTGCTCTACCGGCTGAGCTACGGTGGCGCGGCGCAAATTATACCAGCATCTCCGAGCTTTGGACAAGGAATTTTATGCTCAACATCGCCATGCTTTCCTACCATACCTGCCCGCTGGCTGCCCTGGGCGGCAAAGATACCGGCGGCATGAACGTCTACGTCCGCGAACTCACCCGCCACCTGGGGGAGTTAGGTGTGCATGTGGATGTCTTCACCCGCTCTCAGGATGAACATGTTCCGCACGTCTTGCACGACCTGGGCTATGGGAACCGGGTGGTACACGTCACCTCCGGCCCCGAGGAACCTCTCCCCAAGCCGGTTCTCGCCACCTTCCTGCCGGATTTTGTGGCGGGCATCGAACAATTCGCCGCGGAGAAAGGCATCCACTACGACCTGATCCACAGCCACTACTGGATGTCCGGTGTGGCAGCCCGCGCCCTCAAACAAAGCTGGGGGGTGCCGATCATCCACATGTTTCACACCCTCGGCCTGATGAAAAACCGCATTGCCCGCGACCCCTCCGAGGTGGAGGGAGAATACCGCATCGAAGGGGAGCGCCAGGTGTTGCGCAGTGCAGATTGCATCGTGGCTGCCACTCCCGCCGAGCAATCCCAGTTGAGTTTTCTCTACCAGTACGATGCCCGCAAAACGGTCATCATCCCGCCCGGAGTGGATACCAGCCGCTTTTACCCCATCCCCAAAGATGAGGCCCGCGCCGTCATCGGCCTCCAACCGGAAGACCGCTTGCTGCTCTTTGTCGGCCGCATCGAGCCGTTGAAAGGCATCGAGACCCTCATTCAAGCCATCGGTCAGCTCAACCAGGCTGGCCTGCAAGCTGAATTCCCGCACTACCTGGCGATTATCGGCGGTGATCCACAGGTCACGGAGCTGGAAATGAACGCCGAAATGCTGCGCCTGAAGCGCCTCACCACCAGCCTGGGGATTGACGACCTGGTGCTGTTCCTTGGTAAGCGCAGCCAGGATGCCCTCCCCTATTACTATTCCGCCGCCGAGGTGGTCATCGTGCCATCGCACTATGAATCGTTCGGCATGGTTGCCCTGGAAGCCATGGCCTGCGGAACTCCCGTCGTTGCCTCCCAGGTCGGCGGGCTGGCCTTTCTGGTCAAGGATGGAGAAACCGGCTTTGTGGTGCCAGATGGTGAAGCCGATGCCCTTGGTGAGCGCCTGGCCCTGCTGCTCCGTGATCACGCCATCCGCCAACATCTGGGGGAACAGGCTGCCCATTATGCCCTGGATTTCTCCTGGCAGTTGATCTCCGCCCGCATCTTGCAGGAATATCAGGCGCTTCTTCAACCAAATCCATAGCCATTTCGGTTAATCGGTGTTTTCACTGTTGTTCACTCCATTTTCTCCGAGGAAAGCGCATGACCCAACACCTGACCACCGCACAGAAGTGGATTTACGGTTCCGGAGATACTGGCTTCAGCCTGACCTCCACCATCATTGGCGCCTATTTCGCCATTTTCCTGACGGATGTGGTAGGCATCCCACCGGCTGTGGCTGCCGCCGCCATTTTCATTGGCCGCAGTTGGGATTACATCAATGATCCCCTGATTGGCTGGATATCTGACCGCACACGATCCCGCTGGGGACGCCGCCGGCCTTTTCTGCTCTTCGGGGCCATTCCCTTCGGTCTCATTTTCACGCTCATGTGGATTCGGCCGCCCATTGACGATATGGCCTTGCTCACCGGCTACTATGCCCTGGTTTACGTCCTGTTTGATGCCGCCGCCACCTTCGTCTACATGCCCTACTTCGCCCTCACCCCGGAACTGGCGGAAGGTTATGACGACCGTACATCTCTCACCACCCACCGCATGTTTTTCTCCATCCTCGGCAGCCTGATTGCCTTTACCATCCCGCTGATGATCATCGGATCCTTTTCCCCGGAGAACGCCCCCCGCGTCTTAACCATGGCGATCATTTTTGCCATCGTCAGCGCCTTGCCCCTCTGGCTGGTGTTCTGGGGCACCCGGGAGCGGGAAACCTTCATGCACTCCACCCCACCCAAATTCCTCACCTCGCTGAAAGCCGCCTTCAAAAACCGCCTGTTCGTCTTTGGCGCTCTCATTTACCTGCTCACCTGGGTGGCGATGGATATCTTGCAGGTCATCCTGCTTTATTACATCAAGTATGTGATCGCCAAAGAGACCCATTCCGATTTGATCATGGCAGCCATCTTCATCACCGCCCTCGCATCGTTACCATTCTGGTTGTGGGTAAGCAAACGCTGGAACAAACGCATCGCCTACATTGCCGGGGTGGCGTTCTGGGCGGTTGTCCAGATTATCCTCATGAGCCTGACCCCGGCAATCAGCCTGCCGGCGTTAATGGTTATCTGTGTGCTGGCCGGCATCGGGGTCGGAGCGGCTCATGTTCTGCCTTGGTCCATCTTCCCGGATGCCGTGGAATGGGACGAGTGGCAGACCGGTGAGCGCCACGAAGGCACCTTCTACAGCCTGCTCACCCTGGCCCAGAAGATTGCCTCCTCCATTGCCATCCCGCTCACGCTCGTCATCCTCGATCTGACCGGGTACATCCCCAATTCCGCCCTTCAACCCCAGAGCGCCATCACCGGCATCCGTCTCATCATCGGGCCTGTCCCGGCGGTGCTCTTGCTGGCTGGCATTCTTTTCGCCGCCTTCTATCCCCTCAGCCGCGAGCAATTCCAAAAGATTTTGAAGGAATTGGAAGAACGGCGCGCCAGAAAAGCCGCTGAAGCCAGCCAGGGCGTGGAATGAGTTCAATCACCATCCGGCCAGTTCGCAGCCGGTCTGAGCGGCAGATATTTCTCACCTTCCCCTGGCGCATCTACCGCGCAGATCCGCTTTGGGTGCCGCCTCTCCTGCCGGAACGCCGCAAACTGCTGGAGCCTGCACGATCGGAATATCTCTCCCACAGCCAGGCCGAATTGTTCATTGCCTGGCAGGGCAGCCAGCCCGTT
>CALESS010000078.1 GCA_937907495.1 uncultured Anaerolineaceae bacterium | reverse complement strand
CATCTGCAAGGGCGTTTGCCCATCCCAGGTGATGGCGCAGGCGGAACTCTGACAACCGGCAGGGTAGACGGGCAGCCCGCTTTCCAGCACTGCCAGGTAACCCCGGGCATCCACAATCTCCTGCCCGGCGGTTACTTCCACGGGCTGCAGGCGGGCGCTGCCGTTCACGGAGGTGGGCAGCTCCTCCAGGATGACCGGTTGCGGGGTGTAATGGACGGTATCCACCGGGCCATCATAGACCGCTTCCAGCACGCTCCAGGTGGCGCGCGAGGAGGCGGCGTAAATATACAGAGAAGATGGTTCCTGCCCCAGGCAGATGGCGAGGGAGCGCAGCGGTACCGGGGTGATGGTGGGCGTTGCCACGGTGATCACCGGGCTGGGAACCACCTGGGAGGGCAGCGGTTGAAGGGTGGCACTCTGCTCGCAGGCGGTTAGAAGGAAGAGCAGCATCAGGAGGAGGGAAATGGATTTACGCATCGGGCAGGCTCCTTGCAGGGGTGGTGAAACCCCTCATCAATCTGGCAAACCCCGTAATGGGGAAGGGTTGTCTTTGGTAAGCGTATTATCCCACAAAGTGGGACTTTCCCACAAAGTGGGACTTTCCCACAAAGTGGGACTTTCCCACAAAGTGGGCAGGCGTCTGGAATTTCAGCCGTTTTCAGCAGCTGCTGGCACCAGTGCTGGCAAGGGGGGGGCTTGCAAAATTGTAATTTCCCACTCTTTCGGTGGAATTAAAGCCGAAAACTATTGATTTCTGCATTTAATGGGGGTATTATCGTATCATTAACTGCTCTGACCGCCCCGCTTGAGCGGGCGATTCATGAAGGCAAACCTGCATCCGATGGGTGTTTGCGCCAAATTTTATCGTTGAGTTTTTTATGAACCAGGAATTTTTTAATAAGCAGCGAATGTTAGGCCTGATTTACGGGTTAGCCGCAGGGTTGGCGTTTGCCTTCCTGTGTTGGGGGGTGGATGCGCTCATCCTCGCCCGTGCCCATGGCAGCTTCCCGTGGATCAAATTACTGCCCGGGCTGGTGATCTGCCTGATTGCCGGCGGCCTGGCGGGCTGGCTCACCATGCGCACGGAGAGCCACGGACTGGCCTTGCTGCTCTGGCTGGGCCTGGCGGCACTCTTTTCCTGGCTGGCCCTGTGGATCCAGGTCAGCAGCACCCCCTATTTGCTGCGTTTACTCAACCCTGCCCTGCGCAATTACCTTGAATATCCGGTCATCAACAGCCAGAACCAGTACTGGCTGGTCGGTTTTTTGGTGATGGGGCTGGCGGCTGTTATCTGCGGCCTGCTGGAGATCAACCTGGTGAAAGGTGCATTGCTTTCTTCCTCCGGCATCAGCCTGGTGGCCCCCTTTTTCCTGACCCTGGTCATCTTTGGCGTCGCCGGCAGCGGCATGGATTACATGATCAATACCCACTTCCGCACCCCGCTGGTGGTACTGGATGAGTTAATTGATTTTGCGTACGATCATAAAGATGCGCCGGTGGACCCAAAAATTGCCCGAGAAAAGCGGCTGTCTTCGGTTAGGGATTTAACCGACCTGATGGATCGGGAACGCGAATTAACCGTGATCGCCTATGACCGCGACCTGGGACAGGTGGATATCATGGTGAACTTCAATGGCCTGTGGGCTCGTTGCAGCGTCATCTACAATCAACCGCTGAACTGCAACCGCATATCCACCATTCCGGGCCTGATTGATGCGGATGAATCGCTGAAGCCCGTCCGCACCTCCGGGATGGGATCGAATTTCGAGAAAATAAAACTCGCCAATTTTGCGACTTTTGTCACCCCGAAATAAGATTTAAAACACATTTGCCAAATTTCGAGAAACAGGGAATACGGCATTTTTCCAGAATTGTGATAGACTCGTACACGTGTCATTTTCTCTTTATCAATTTGTTCTGAAAAAAACTGCACTGATGAGGACGAGCGCATGGCTGATCAACTCCTTTTGAGCGTTAAAAACCTGGAAACACAATTTAAGACACCCGAAGGGACGGTTCATGCCGTGAATGGGGTCTCTTTCGGCATCAAGGAAGGCGAAACCCTGGGCGTGGTGGGAGAAAGCGGCTGCGGAAAGAGCGTCACCATGCTTTCCGTCCTGCGGCTCATCCCCACGCCACCCGGAAAAATTGTGGCCGGGGAAGCCATCTTCCATGACCGGGACCTGCTGAAAATCTCTGACGAAGAGATGCGCCAGGTTCGGGGTGCGCAGATTGCCATGGTTTTCCAGGACCCGATGACCTCGCTCAACCCGGTGATGACCATCGGCAAGCAGATGGCGGAGCCGTTGCGCCTGCACCTCAACCTGACAGCGGAACAGGCACGCAACCGCTCCATTGATCTGCTCAGCCTGGTAGGCATCCCCAACGCAGGTGAACGGCTGAAAGACTACCCGCACCAATATTCCGGCGGCATGCGCCAACGGGTGATGATTGCCATGGCGCTCGCCTGCAACCCGCAAATCCTGATTGCCGATGAACCAACCACCGCCCTGGATGTCACCATTCAGGCCCAGATCGTGGAACTTGTTCAGCGCCTGCGCAGTGAGCTGGGGATGGCGATCATCTGGATCACCCATGACCTGGGTGTGGTGGCTGGCCTGGCCCACCGTGTGATCGTCATGTATGGCGGTCTCATTATTGAAGAATCCGAGGTCAAGGATTTATACGCCAACCCCCGCCACCCCTACACCCTGGGGTTGCTGGGCAGCCTGCCCAAATTGGATTCGCTGGAACGAACCCGCTTATATTCCATTGAAGGCATGCCCCCCATCCTGTATCAGAAACCTCAATCCTGTCCATTTGCCCCGCGCTGCCCCTATGTGATCGAAAAATGTTGGAATGAGATGCCCCCGTTGGAAAGCGTGGGCCCCGATCACCGGGTAGCCTGCTGGGTGGATCCCAAATCCGGGAGGCAGCAATCATGACCGTCAACACGAGCGAAGTTCTCGTCCGGGTGGAAAACCTGGTTATGCATTTTCCGATCTACCGCGGCATCATCAAGCGCCAGGTAGGCGCCGTCCACGCGGTGGATGGCGTTTCCTTCAATATTTACAAAGGCGAAACCCTGGGCCTGGTGGGCGAATCTGGCTGCGGCAAATCCACCACCGGGCGGGCTATTTTGCAGCTCTACAAGCCGACCGCCGGTGATGTGTACTTTAAAGATCAAAACCTGGTGGAACTGCGGCGCGAACCGATGCGCCTGATGCGCCGGGAAATGCAGATGATCTTCCAGGATCCTTACGCCAGCCTCAACCCGCGCATGACGGTGCGGGATATCATCGGCGAGCCGCTGATGGCCTTTGGCCTGGCCAGCGGCAAAGAGATTGACCGGCGGGTGGATGAACTGCTCGACCTGGTCCGCCTGAGCCGGGATTTCTCTGGCCGCTACCCGCACGAGTTCTCCGGCGGCCAGCGGCAGCGGATTGGCATCGCCCGTGCCCTGGCTTTGAACCCCTCGTTCATCGTCTGCGATGAACCCATCTCCGCCCTGGATGTTTCCATCCAGGCCCAGGTGGTCAATTTGCTGGAAGACCTGCAAAAAGAATTCAACCTGACTTACCTCTTCATTGCCCACGATCTTTCGATGGTGCGCCACATCAGCGACCGCGTGGCGGTGATGTACCTGGGTGTCATTATGGAACTGGCGGATCGCAATGACCTGTACACCGATCCGCTTCATCCCTATACCCAGGCCCTGCTGTCTGCGATTCCCGTGCCGGACCCGGTCTTCAGTGAAAAGCGCCAGCGTACCGTGCTGGAAGGGGATGTACCCTCGCCGGTCAATCCACCCTCCGGCTGCCGCTTCCGCACCCGTTGCCCGATCGCCGAGACGATCTGCGCGGAGAAAGTGCCGGAATGGCGTGAAGTTCGGCCTAACCATTTTGTAGCCTGCCACAAGGTATAGGCTGTTGTCATTATTTCGGAATATATAAATCAAAGGAGGTGATGTTACCCGGATAAACTTCGTATCCAAACAG
>CALESS010000077.1 GCA_937907495.1 uncultured Anaerolineaceae bacterium | reverse complement strand
TGCCGAAGTACATTCCCGGCTCCATCTGGGGTTATTTTGGTCGCAGTCATTGGCTGAATGAGGATCATGGCGTGGCGCATGGCATCACCAACCTGGCCAACCTGTTTGAAATAGAAGTGACCTTGCTCTCAGCGGCGGCGGTGATTCTGCTCAGCCTTGGGCTGGAGGGCGGTTCCTGGCTGCAAGTGGCAGGTGCGCTGATTCTGCCGGCAGCCCTTCTCCTGCTGACTCAAACTTCCCTCCGCTTTTTCCGGCGGAAAGGCTGGTTCGGCCTGGGAGGTCATCCTGGCCTCGGCAGCCTGAAATTTCGCTTTCTGTGGGCGGCTGTAATGGTTTCCGGGGTGGAATGGTTAATCCTGGGGGGCGTAATCTTGTTGCTCCTGAATGGCAGCGTACCCGCCATCCGCCTGAACGATCTCTCCGATTGGATGCGCTCTGTGCAGAGTTTCACCCTGGCCTGGCTGGGGGGGTTCTTCACCATCTTTGTGCCCGGAGGCCTGGGGGTGCGGGAACTGGCGCTGAGCGGGCTGCTGAGAGGAAATTTCCAAGCCAGTTCTGAAGCGGCAACCCTGGTGGCGATTGCCTCCCGCCTGTTTTATTCCGCCGGGGAGGCTTTGTGGCTGGGTGTTGGGCTTTGGCTGAAAGCAGCTGCCACCCGCACCACCCAACCCCCGCAATAATACCAATGGGTTAAGCAGAATCCTTGGTGCCCGTGGCCCCAGGAGGGTGAGGGTTAAAGATACTACCAATGGGGTATTGAAGCCCGCTGGCCGGCAGGGTAAGATAGTGGCAGATCAAGAATTTCCAATCCAAGGAGAATTGATATGAAGTCACGAAAGTTCATCTATAGTGCTTTGATCGTTGTGGTGCTGATCAGCGTGCTGGCCACCAGCGTGTTAGCAGCCTCCACTACCAAATCACTGGCCACCAACTATACGTTGGTCAACCTGTCCGGCAGCTCCGCCACTGTAACTGCCAGCTATTACAAGACCGATGGCACCCAGTGGAAAGCCCCGGACAACTTTACCATTGCCGCGAACGGCGGTCAGCAGATCGTCCGCCAGTACACCGACCCGGCCCTGCCCGCTGGCAGCGGTTCCGTGGTGGTCACCTCCAATCAGGCGCTGGCCGGTTTGGTGCAGGTTGTGATCAACCCGTCCTCGGGTCAGGTCCCCACCTCCGGTGCTTACACCGCCATCTCCCAGGGTGACACCAAGTTCTACATCCCGCAGGTTGGCCGCAATGGTCCGTCTGCCACCGGCACCGCCAATTCCTGGATCGTGATCCAGAATGTTGGCTCCGCAGCCGTGAATGTAGATGTTAAATTCATCAAGTATGGCCAGTCCACCGTCTTCTACACCAAGCCGATCACCGGTATTGCCGTGGGCGCTTCCTACTACTATGATGTCAACACCGAAACCAACCTGACCGACGCGACCTTCTACAGTGCGGTGGTTGAAGTTTCCGGTGCCGGGCAAATTGCGGTTGTCAGCAACCTCTTCTTCGGTGCTGACAGCCTGATGGCCTACAACGGTTTTGGCTCCCTGGCCCCCACCTATAAGTGGCAGGTTCCGCTGCTCTACTCCCGCCTGACCAATAGCCTGACCACCTCCCTGGTGGTGCAGAATCTTGATACCGTTGATATCCCGGCGAATGACATTACCCTCCTGTGCACCAAAGATCCGGCGGTAACGGGTGTGGCTACCGTCACTACCACCAACGCCAGTGTGATCGCCCCCAACGGTGTCTCCGCCTGGAATACCCTGACCCAGACCGGCATCTTCCCGGCCGCCTGGTATGGTGCCTGCACGGTTACTTCCGCCACCAACAAGAATTTCGTAGTCCTGGTAATGCACCGCTACACCAACAATGCGGAAATGTCCGCTCACGAAGCTATTTCCGGCACTTCCACGGATAAGACGGTCTTCGTCCCGCTGGCCGCCAAGCGCCTGGGGAATGGTTTCTCCACCGGTATTACGGTTCAGAATTTGACCGCAGCCCCGATCACCGTGGACATCACCTACACCCGCTCGCCAGATTGTGTGGTTGGCGCCGCCACCTACACCGAAACTGCCGTAGCAATTGCAGCCAATGGTTCCATCATCCGCAACCTGCGCCTGGCCACCAACCCGGTTGGCCTGGGCATGCCCGATGGCTGGTTTGGCACGATGAAGGTGGTTGGCACAGGTGCGATTGGCGCTTATGTTGCCAATACCTACCTATCCGTCAATGGCGACCGCTTCATGGCCTACCTCGGCTTCACGCAACCCTAATCTGATTTTGCTCTAACGTTTATAATGGTGACTGGGTTGGCGAAAGTTGACCCAGTTACCTTTATTAAGGACGGAAATTAATGCGAATAAATAATCGGTCTCTCCTCTTCCTGGTCGTTCTTCTCTCGATGCTGATCTTGACGGCTTGCAAAACCCCCGGCGACTTAACTGGCGAGCAAACCCCTGTGATCGGAGAAAATGGTTACCCGGTGCCGGTGCAGGGAGGGGCGGAGGCATACCCCAGCCTGGATACAACCACCTA
>CALESS010000076.1 GCA_937907495.1 uncultured Anaerolineaceae bacterium | reverse complement strand
GAATTCCCGATTTCAAACCTGCCGATGGATTGCCAGCCGGAAGATCAACCCTGTTTGAGTATTCCTTCTGTGTCGGCGTTGGCCAGCCTCTTTTTGGAGTTAAGCCAGGCTCACTCAAAAATCTTGTGTATCTTCCACTCCAGCTTCCTTTCCCCTCTTTATGATAGAGCAGTGGAAGCTGCTGAGACAGTCAAAGGCCGGGCACAGCTTGAAATCATCGATTCCCAAACGGTTTCATCTGGTCAGGGCATGGTCGCACAATATGCCGTGGAATTGGCTGTGGACAACGTTCCGTTTGCCGATATCACCCGCCAGACTCGCATCTTTGTTACCCACACATTTTCCGTTTTCTGTATTCCTGGCATGTCTTATTTACAAACCTCCGGGATCGTTGATATGGGCCAGGCAGGCGCCTGTGAGTTGCTGGGGCTGATTCCAGTTTTTGCGCTGGAGGAAGGCCGGTTGACTCCCCTGGAGAAATTGCGCAACCAACGCCAGACGGTTGATTTTTACCAGGAATATCTGGAGGAATTTGAGCATATTCGCAGTATCGCATGGGTCAAAGGCACAACTTCCACCTCCCATGAGTCCCGTCTATTCCACGACTCCATTCTGACAAACCATCCTCACATTCCCTTTTCCGAGACAACCACCCACCCCCAGCTCTCCATTCTTTTTGGCCCGGCAGCCTCCGGCCTATTCGTTAACGAATCGCCTGACTAATCCTCGCAAACCCATCGGATTTCTCACTCTATCGGGAACCTTTGGTACAATACACCTATGCCTGCATGTATTGATAAATTACATCGTTTTTTGCGTTTGGAATCCGAACGGGGTTATGATAACCGGGCCGTGGTAGGCGGGTTGGAGAAATTTTTACCCGCCTGGGAGAACGAATCCCTTGCCGAAAATGTAGACTCTGCTCTTCGGGAGCGGGTGAGGAAGTTCATTGCGGATTACACCACTCAGGAACCCGATAACCGCAGTTTATCCATTCAATCCTTGATGGTGCATCTAAAACCTTATCTACCCTCTCAATCCACGCCTGCTGCCCGGTACAACCGTCCAGCCCCCCACCGAGCGGAACGGGAGCCGGATTCCCGTCCCCGTTCTTCAGAATCCCCACCTCCTGCGGAGCATCACAGCTCGTCAACCCGTCCCGCTCCCGCACGGGATACATCCGAAATCCAGGGCATCAATGCTCCTTTAACAGTCCTCCCCGGTATTGGGCCAAAAAACGCACAATCTCTGGAAGCCCTGGGATTGAAGACCTTGTTTGACCTGTTATATTACTTCCCCCGTCGCTACGATGATTACTCCCAATTGAAATCCATGAATCGCCTGGAATTCGGTGAAGAAGTTACCGTAATCGGGGCGGTCAAGTCTGCTTCCAGCCGGCCCATCCGCGGCGGCAAATTCAATCTGACGGAAGTCATTGTCAGCGATAGCACCGGGTTTCTCCGCTTAAGCTGGTTCAACCAACCCTGGATCGCCAACCGCCTCACCCCTGGCACCCAAATTGTCATCTCTGGCAAGGTAGAACCTTACCTCGGCCGGAAGGTCATGAATAATCCCGATTGGGAATTGTTGGATCAGGATCACCTGCATACCAACCGCATCGTTCCTGTCTATCCCCTTACCGCCCGCGTCACCCAGAAGTGGCTGCGCAAGATACTCTACCAGACGATCTCATACTGGGCTCCCCGTATCCAAGATTTTCTCCCGGCGGAGATTCGCCAGGCAGCCGACTTGATGCCTCTCTCCACCGCTCTCATGCAAGTCCACTTCCCGGATAATTCCGCCACTCTCAACTCAGCCCGCACCCGGCTGGCATTTGATGAAATTTTCCTCCTGCAACTGGGCGTCCTGAGGCAAAAACGACATTGGCAAGCCGGTGTCGGTCGTGTTTTCAATGTGGATCCCGCCTGGTTGGAAGAAAAAATCAGCCACTTGCCCTACTCGCTGACCGGGGCACAAAAACGCGTCCTGGCAGAGATCAATCAAGACCTGGCTTCCGGACACCCGATGGACCGATTAATCCAGGGGGATGTGGGTTCAGGTAAAACCGTGGTGGCAGCCCTGGCAGCCGCAGCGGTTGCCCATGCTGGCTCCCAGGTGGCGATCATGGCCCCCACCACCATCCTGGCGGAACAACACCACCATTCCTTCTCCCGCTTACTGGCGAATTCAGAATCCGGATTACCCCCCGAATCCATCCGCTTATTACTCAGCGACACCAGTACTGCAGAACGCTCCAACATTCTGTCCGGGCTGGAAGATGGTTCGATCAAAATCATCATCGGCACACAGGCCCTCATCGAAGACCCCATCCGTTTCCAGGACCTTCAACTGCTGGTGATTGACGAACAGCACCGCTTTGGCGTCTCCCAGCGCGCAGCTCTTCGCGCCAAAGGTCAGAATCCGCACCTGCTGGTGATGACTGCCACTCCCATCCCCCGCTCTCTCGCCCTGACAGTCTACGGCGATTTGGACCTCTCGGTTATTGATGAGATGCCCGCCGGTCGTCAGCCCATCGAGACGCATGTTCTCACGCCTTTGGAAAGAGAACGAGCCTATCAGCTCATTCGCTCTCAAGTGAATGCCGGACGGCAAGCTTTTATCATCTGCCCCCTGGTAGAGCAAGGGGATAACGAAGAAAGCAAAGCTGCGGTGGAAGAACATTCACGGCTTCAAACCGAGGTCTTCCCGAACCTCAAACTGGGTCTACTTCATGGACGATTGAAACAGGATGAAAAAGAAGCCGTCATGAAGAAGTTCCAGGATCAGGCATACCACATACTTGTTTCCACCTCCGTTGTGGAGGTCGGGGTGGATATTCCCAACGCCACCGTCATGCTGGTGGAAGGAGCAGACCGCTTTGGCCTGGCGCAACTCCATCAATTCCGCGGGCGCGTCGGCCGGGGTGGTGAACAATCCTACTGCCTGCTCATCCCGGAAGGTGACTCTGCTGCAGAAAACGAGCGCTTGATCGCCATGGTGGAAACAAATGATGGCTTTATCCTTGCAGAGCGCGACCTCGATCAACGCGGCCCCGGAGATTTTCTGGGCACGCGGCAATCGGGCTTTGCAGATTTGCGCATGGCTTCACTCTCCGATATCCATCTGATTGAAAAAGCCCGTCACTTTTCACAAATTCTGTTTGCAACTGATCCCGAACTTAATCAACCCGAACATCAATCCCTTGCCCGGGTGTTTCACCGATTTTGGACCCCCGGCCAGGGAGATGTCAGTTAGGAGAGCTGATGGTACGTGCTGTTTTCCCAGGAACTTTTGATCCCATTCACTATGGTCATATGGATATTGCCCTCCGGGCCAGCCGCATTTTTGACGAACTGGTAGTCGCCGGTTACGACCGGCCTCTCAAGAACTTGCTCTTCTCCCCCGAAGACCGCCTGGAGATGGTGAGAGAAACCTTCAAAAGCTCCTCTTGCATTCGGGTGATGGGCTATAACAACCTGACCATTGATTTCTGCAAATCCATCAATGCCCAGGTAATCGTCCGGGGGCTGCGGGTGTTTTCAGATTTTGAACATGAATTCCGCATGGCACTGGCAAACCATCGTCTCTCTGCAGATGTGGAAAATGTTGCCCTGATCACCAGCGAGGAACATACCTTCCTGTCATCCACCACCGTACGGGAGATTGCCTCGCTCAATGGGGATATCTCCTCAATGGTTCCGCCTCATGTCGCTTCCGCCCTGCGCTCCAAGTTTTTTGAGCTTGGCGAAAGCCAGCAAGTCGTTCCTATGACCTCTCTTCGAGATTGACTTTCAGGTTGGCCTGATAGTTGCAACTAGTTATAGTAGAATAAATGTGGAGGATGAACAATGGATATTCTGCACCTGGTTGACCGTCTGGAAGAATTATTCAACGAAAGCCGCTCCATCTGGCTGACCCGCAACGTCATCGTAGATGAAGATCGGATGATTGATATCATTGATCAAATGCGGGTTTCCATCCCCGATGAGATCAAAAAGGCGCAGCAATTGCTGACCCAACGGGATAGGATTGTTGCCCAGGCTCAAGAAGAAGCCCACCGGATCGTGGAAATTGCCCGGGATAAAGCGGATGAGCTGGTTTCTCGCGAGAACATTTCGCAAAACGCCCAGGCCCGTTACGACCAGGTGATCGCCCAGGCCCGGGTGGAAGCCGAAGCAATCCGCAAGGAAGCCGATGATTATGCCCTGGGAGTGTTGACCAAGCTTCAGGATGAACTTCAGCGCTCACTCAATACAGTTCATAATGGAATTTCCATGTTGAAGGCAGACGAAAGCCTGGAGAGCAAT
>CALESS010000075.1 GCA_937907495.1 uncultured Anaerolineaceae bacterium | reverse complement strand
AATTTCCACCAGGGCGCGGCGGGGGGCTGTCAGCCGATAACCAGAGTCCTGGAGAATGGTGAACCAATCATTCATGGCAAACTTTATTGATAATGAAAATCATTTTCAATATTATAATCGAAAAATTCTGCCTGCAAAGGTATGGGAAAAAATAAACTGTCGAACCCCGGCCCAGGGTGTTATTCCTCGGCGTAAAGACCAGGGGTGTGGTTTTGGATGCAAATTGAGTGTCAAAAAAAGAAGGGGGAAGGCCTATTTTTCTGGCTGAAGGGATAGACCTGGCGCGGGTCTTCTTCCTGGCTTTACTTGCAGCAGGCTCACCAATCCCATCAAGGCCAGAAAGGCCCAAAAAAAGAAAGGCGCAGAAGGGGAAATCTTGACCAGGCTGTTACCCAGCGGGGGGGCCAGGACGCTGCCAATGCTGCCAATGCCGGTGATAAAGCCCACGGCGGTACCGGTAAGGGCGGGGCCGATACCGTCCAATTCCAGGGTGGAGGCAAACAGGATTGACATGAAAGAATCCCGAACGGACCCGGCGACCAATACTGCAGGCAGAATCAAGCCACCCTTGCCCATACCGAGCAGCACGGTTCCCAGGATGATCATTAAAGAAGAGAAAACCAGCAGATGTTTCCGGGAGGCGAAGCGGTCTGATCCCATGGCGATGGGAAGGACCAGCAGCATGCTGATAAAGTGAAAGGCAGAAACGGTTTGATCCGCATGCGGGGCTGCCCAGCCCAGGTTGCGCAAGTACAGGGGCAGGTATCCTAACACTCCCTGCACACACCCGGCGACACCCAACATCAAGAACCCCATCCGCCAGGTGTTTTTTATTCTCGCAACCTGTTGAATGGAGCGGCGCATGGAGAGAGGCTGCGAATCGGCTGACATGGCAGGGGGAGGGTTCTTCGCCAGGTGCCAGGGAATGGCAAATGCCGCCCCCACCAGGCCATAGAGAAGAAAGACATTCCGCCAGCCGCCTACGAGCGGAGAAAAAAACGAATCGCTGAGCAGGGTACCCAGCATGAAGCCCAAGGCCATGCCCATCCCGAGGGCTCCGTTGGCCAGCCCCAGTTGATGGCGCGGGAACCATTGACCGGCTGCCTTAATGGCATTCATGGTGACAAAGGGGGCCAGCGCTCCCCCCAATAAAACAATCAGGGCCATGGAGGTGAAATCTCCTGCCAGGCTGCGGGCTGCCACCAACAGGCCGGCCAGCAGGGCCGAGAGTGTCAGCACGCGTTTCGCTCCCAGGCGGTCTCCCAGGGAGCCACCCAGCAGACTCGTTACGATCGAAGGTACGGCACTGATGCCCCAGATGACGCCAAATTGAACCAGGTTGAGGCTTAAATCGGTGGAGATTTCCCTGGAAAGTACCGCCAGGCCCATGGTCGGCATGGCCACAACCATCATGTCCGTCAGGAAAGCCAGTGAGAGGATATACCATTTATAGCGATCGGTTTGAGGTTTCATAAGCCTTTTGTTCATTTCCAGATAAAGCCGCCCGGGAATTGTATTCCAGTTTTGCAGAATAAGCTACCGGGCATCATGGGAAAAGTTGGAGGGGAGAGGGTTTCAGTGGGATGAGAAGAACAGTCACGAGTCCCCGCCGGAGGAAGGGGCGGGTTTTCGCTGGTTTTTCTCGGCATACATGGCGGAATCCGCCTTTTGCAGCGCCTGAAGTAGAGATTTGCCGTCCGGGGCGGTATGCACCCCCAATGAAAGGCGCAGCGGTTGGCCTGCGGTTTCTGTATTGGTGCGCGCAATAAGCTTCTGTACCCGTTGTAGGGCAGCTTGGGCTACAGAAAGAGGAGCACCCGGCAATAGAACTACGAATTCATCCCCTCCCAGGCGGGCAATTAAATCTTGCTGGCGGAAGGCTTTGTGCAGTACTTTTGCCACCCGGCGCAGCAATTCGTCTCCGGCGGCATGACCGAAAGCATCGTTGACGCGCTTCATCCCGTCCACATCGGCTACGATAATGCTGATGGGAAAGGGACCTTCGGATTGCAAGCGGCTGATCTCGGATTCGAAATAGGCCCGGTTGTAAAGGCCGGTCAAAGCATCGTGGGTGGAGAGATAACTGAGCCGGGCCTCGGTGCGCTTGGTTTCGCTGATATCGGTGGAAATGAAAAGGGCGGCTGAAACTGCACCCTCCAGCAAGATCGGGCCGACATGATGTTTCAGCCATCGCCGGCTGCCATCCGGGCGGGGGAGTTGGGTCTCATACTCCACGGTCTGGCCCTGCTCAAATACGGTTTGCAAGGCCTGGCGGGTTTTGGCCGTCTCTGCGGCTGGCAACAGGTCGTAAAGGTTGGAGCCGATGAATTTCTGCGGCGGTTGGTCATCCGGGGAGCGGTTGAGAAAAAGGATGACCCCATTCCGGCCGACGGTGGTGATGAAAGCCGGGGCACTGGAAACCAGCGACCGCCAGCGGGCCTCGGATTGAATGACGGAATGGACGGCGCGCTGCTGTTCGATGCGCTGCAGGCCGCTTTCCGCCAGCGAATGCAGCATCTCGGTGTAACTTTCCAGTAAGGCTTCAATCCGCTGGCGGGGATGAAAAGACAGGCGGTGCAGGGCGGTGCGATAGGCGGAGGGTTCAAAGTTGCAGGCTTCCGCCTGGTGGTTGAAGTAGGCGAGGTCTGGCAGTTCGGAAGAAAGGAGGAAAGGGCCGAGCAGCAGGATGCCCAGGGGTTCACCGGCAAGAGAAATCAGGGCTGCCGCTTCCCACAGGTTATTGGGGCAGGCTTCGATCAGCAGCGGGGTCTTGTTCAGGCGGCCAGGGAGGGATGTGAAATATTCCTGGCAGCGAGCGGCGGTGAGAGGGCAAACCTGGTGGAATTGGCGGCAAATGGGGTTGGCACCGGCGGTAACCCAGGGGGTGCCATCCAACCCGAGGACGCGGAGGGGAATACTTCCTGCCGCGGCCAGGCGATCAGCCATGCGCTGCAAGCGCTGGAGGTCTATCAGGTCGGGCAGGGTGAAACGCGCCAAGCCGGTCTCCTCTTCCACCCCTTGCTGGGTGCCGAGTGCGCAAAGATTAAATCTGGGAAGAGGTTACAACATTCGTGCCAGGCTGCAGGCAGTCGAGGAACAGTCCGTGCTGATCAGGGATAGGCGGGGATGAGGGCGAGGCGGTTGTTATCGGGGAAGGGCAGCCATTCCGCCTGGGTGGGATCGAGGCTGGCAGGGGCGTGGGCTTCTTCCAGCACAGAGGTCAGGGTCTGGTTATCGGAGAGGGTGACCATGACGAAGGCGCGGCGAATGGGTTGGTTTTCTGCAGAGTGGAAGTAGGCACTCGCCGGGAGGTGATGGAGAGCCATATAATACCAGAGGGAAGTGTCATTGGGTGAGGTGGCAATGACCACATCACCTGGCTGAACGTGCTGCACGATGTAGAGCGCCATTTGCTCAACCTCTCCGGGCTGGGGCCGCAAGTTTCCGAGATCTGGCTGCAGGCGGGCCAACCCGCCGATGATCAAAAACAGGGTCAGGGCGGAGGAAACCAGGCGGGAGAGCGGCCAACGCCAGCGCAACGGGGGCAGGTGTTGCAGTGGGGAGACCCACCCCGCGGCGGCCCAAACCAGGAACAAGGGCAGCATGAAAATGAAGTAGCGGGTGTAAGGGTTGGGCCGGGCGATGAGCATTTCCGCCGCCAGCCAGGCGGCAGCGGTGAGCTGGATGGGTAGGCGGTGGGAGGCGATCTTCCAGTGAAGCAGGATGGATAGCCCTACCCCGACGACAATCAGA
>CALESS010000074.1 GCA_937907495.1 uncultured Anaerolineaceae bacterium | reverse complement strand
GGATTGAAACCAGTGGCTGGGCACAATCTGAAGATTGTGTTACATCGCTCCCCGCGTGGGGATTGAAACGTGTAACGCAAGCTTTTAGCTTGCGATACCTGGGTCGCTGCCACGGGGGTAGTGGGGATTGAAACCAGTGGCTGGGCACAATCTGAAGATTGTGTTACATCGCTCCCCGCTTGACAGCAGCCCAAAAGCAACGGAAAATAGATAGAGATCGAAAAATATTCTGGAAGGCAAGGGCGACCGGCCGGTCGCCTCCACCATCCCCATACCGCCCCTGCCATCTGCCCATCACAATTACCTACCATCGTCCGTCTCCTCCACCCGCCGGTCGCCTCTGCCGACCAGGTTATCGTAATTACCATCAGAGAAGGGGATTCAATGTTTTATGCTCATTCCAATCCGTCCGATCCATCTTCCTGGCAATCATTGCAAGAGCACCTGGTCAACACAGCCCAAATTGCCAGCAAATTATCAGAGGGGACATCCTTCCAGGAATATGCGTGGTTGGCCGGCCTGTTGCATGATCTGGGAAAATATTCCGCTGCATTTCAAAAACGACTGAAGGGGTCGAAAATCCGCGTCGATCATTCCACCGCTGGCGCTCAAGAGGTATTGGCGCGTTTTTCCGTTGACCCTAGTGGAAGAATTAAAGCCCTCATTCTGGCTTATTGTATTGCTGGTCATCACGGCGGACTGCCCGATTTTGGAGATCCCACCGATCATTGCGAAAAAGCCACCCTGTGGGGGAGACAGAAACGCTCTTTGGAGAACTACCAGGCCGGCGTTCAGGAAATGGGAATTGCGGATTTAACCTTACCCGCAGCAATTCCGATCCGGCCCAACCCGCAGCAGATCGGCTTTTCCCTGGCCTTTTTTACCCGCATGGTGTACTCCGCCCTTGTAGATGCAGATTTTTTGGAAACAGAAACTTTTATGAATGGAGGCAGGAAGGCGCGCGGTAGTTACCCCTCCATCCACGAGTTATGCGAAAAATTTAATCAGTTCATCCAAAAATTTAATAATCCCCGGAATCCGGTAGATGCCCGGCGCACCCGGACGTTACAACAAAGCATCCAAAAAGCAGCTTCCCCGCCCGGATTATTCTCGCTGACCGTCCCCACCGGTGGAGGCAAAACCCTGGCATCCATGGCCTTCGCCCTGAATCATGCCGCCCGGCACAACCTAAAACGCATTATTTATGTCATCCCGTTTACCACCATCATCGAGCAGAATGCGGCTATCTTCAAACAATGCCTCGGCGATGAGGTCATCCTGGAGCATCATTCCAACTTTGATTGGACCCCACCTCAAACGAGTGACGAAAACCCGGATGATAGAACGAACACAACTCTTGGAAAGTTGAAGCTGGCAACTGAAAACTGGGATATTCCCATTATCGTTACCACCAATGTACAATTCTTTGAATCCGCCTTTTCCAACCGTTCCTCTCACTGCAGAAAACTGCACAACCTTGCCAACAGCGTGATCATTTTCGATGAAGCCCAGGTCTTGCCCCGGGAATTTTTGCAGCCTTGCATGAGCGCATTGGATGAACTGGTCAGGAATTACGGCACGACGGTGGTTTTCTGCACCGCCACCCAACCCCACCTGGAAAAGTTTTTCCCGGCAGGAACAAAATTTGAAGAGCTGGCTGATTCTCCTTTGGAGTTATATCAGTTTTACAGGCGAGTGAAAATTCACAACCTCGGCCGCGCCTCTGATGATGATCTTCTGCAAAAGATTGGTTTATATCCGCAGGTATTATGTATTGTCAATACCCGCCGGCATGCCCGGGGATTATTCTCCGGCCTTCCACGGGAAGGGCGTTTCCATCTCTCCACTCTGATGTGCCCGGCTCACCGCAAGCTGACGATCCAAATGATCCGCGACCACTTGCTTTCCGGTAAACCATGCCGGGTGATCTCAACCCAAATTATGGAAGCCGGCATTGATGTAGATTTTCCAGTGGGATTCCGGGCGTTGGCCGGGCTGGATTCCATCATCCAGGCGGGTGGACGGGTCAACCGCGAGGCTAAAAGACTTTCTGGAGAATTGTACGTCTTTGAACCAGACACTCCCCTTATCAAGCGAGTTCCTGCCTACATTCAACAAGGGGCAGACCTGACCCAAAAAATCCTGAGGGATTACGAAGATCCCATCAGCCTGGAAGCTATTCAGGCATATTTTCTCCAGCTCTACAGCTTCCATGATGATAAGGCCTTCGATTCGACAGGTATTTTGGGTTGCTTCCGATTTAATGGTCTAGAACCCGCCCTCGATTTTTCCACTGCGGCAGAGCGGTTCAAACTGATCCAGGAGAATACTACTTCCATCATCATCCCCTATGATGACCAGGTGGATCGGATTCTGCAAGATATCCAGCTCGATATCTTCCAAATTCCACGGAAATTACAGCCCTATACCGTCAACATTTATCAGAACGAGTTCGAAAACCTCCAATCAAAAGGTTTACTGGATTCTATCGGCAAATTTTACGTTTTGAACAACCCGGATTATTACGACCTGGAAACAGGCCTCGTCCTTCCGGATCAACAATCCACCGCAATATTTATGGATGGTGCATGAAAGGAGATATTGAATGGGATATGGACTTAAGATAAGGGTCAGCGGGGAGTATGCATTGTTCACCCGCCCGGAGATGAAGGTTGAACGGGTGAGCTACGATGTCATCACTCCCTCCGCCGCCAGGGGAATCATCGAGGCGGTCTATTGGAAACCAGCCATTCGCTGGGAAATTGACCGGATTCACGTCATGAAGGAGATTCAATTCACAAATATCCGCCGTAACGAGGTCAGTGAAAAAGCTTCCGAATCCACTGCCAACCGCCTGATGCGCGGCAATTGGGAGCCGTTTTTCATCTCCGCAACCGATACCCGCCAGCAGCGCGCTTCCATGGTCTTGAAAGATGTGGAATACATTATTGAAGCGCACTTTGAGCTGGTGGAGGGGAAAGGCGGTGAAGATGAAACCGTGGAAAAACACTACAATGTCGTCTTGAGAAGGCTCCGCAAGGGGCAGTTTCATCACATGCCATGCCTGGGGACTCGTGAATTCCCGGCCCGGGTGGAATTGATCGAAGACCAGCAAATACCGCCCAGCCCCCTGGGGGACCGCGACCTCGGTTGGATGTTATATGATATGGATTTTTCAGACCCGGACAACATTGTTCCGAAGTTCTTCAAAGCCGAGATGCGGAATGGGATCATCCATCTGCAAAATGTCCTGAAAGTGAGGTGAACCGATGGTCTTGCAGGCACTGAATCGTTATTACGACATCCTGGCCGCGGATCCCGAGAGTGGAATACCGTTGTTTGGATATAGCTTTACCAGCGTTGGCTTCGCCTTGCTGCTCTCTGCACAGGGAGACTTGGTCAACCTGGTGAGCTTGTTTGATCGTGTCCAGCGCGGGAAAAAAATGGCAGATGTACCCCGGCGGATGATTGTTCCCGCACAGGTGAAACGTACTTCGGGTGTTTCAGCCAACTTCCTGTGTGATAACGCCACGTATGTACTCGGCATCACCAATAAAGAAGCCAGCCAGGCAGATTATTCAATCACTCGTTTTAACGCCTTCCGGGATTTAAACCAGCGCATTCTGGCCGAGGCGGATTGTACGGAAGCCCGGGCTGTGATCGCCTTCCTGGAAAATTATGACCCCCTTCCAGGAGCGGAAAATCCACTCGTTATCAGTCATTTGGATCAGCTATTTACAGGAGTCAATCTCGTCTTCCAGTTGGAGGGGCAAACCCCCTTCATCCACGAACACCCGGAAATCCAGCGCGTCTGGGAATTGCAGCCAGGGATCGCCGGGAACAGCACTACCCGCCAGTGCCTGGTCACCGGGCGGGTGGCGTCCATCGCCCGCTTGCATGCCAACCTGAAAGGCATTAAAGA
>CALESS010000073.1 GCA_937907495.1 uncultured Anaerolineaceae bacterium | reverse complement strand
GGGCCGATCGGGTAGGTGGGGCTGCTGGCGCAACACAAGGCTGAGGTGCAGATCGCCAAAATTTGCATGTTTGGAGGGGGTGTGTTAAAATTAACGGTTGCCATGAGACTGATACCTTTGGTCTGGTTGTTGCTTTTTGAACTGATGCTGCCCGGGGTGCGCCTGCCCCAGGGAGAGGAAATGCCGCGCCTGGTTTCTCCGCTTCCGGGAGAGGTGCTGCAAGGAATCGTGGAAATTCAATTTGCGGTGAACGGGGAGGTGAGTGCAGGGTACGATCTCTCCTATGCTTACCAGGATACTTTGACCCCGACCTGGTTTCTGATTGCAGAAAGCCAAACGGTGGAGGGCAGTTCACTTAAATCCAGCTGGGATACCTCAACCATCAGCGATGGAAATTACCAGCTTCGACTGCGAGTGTATTTCAAGGATGGAACCTGGCAGGAATTGTTCTGTGAGGGGTTGAGAATTCGCAATTATTCGATGATTGAAACCAATACCCCCAGCCCCACGCCGCTCTTGACGGGAACGCCTTTACCAGCCACCCCTGCCATGCAAGTTTCAGCCACCCTCCCCGCTCCCACGGCGCTGCCTGCCAACCAGGCCAGGTTCGATCAGGCGCGTTTGATGCACAGTATGAAGCAAGGGCTGTTGGGGGTGGCGATATTTTTTCTAACAATCGGAATTTATGGCTTGTTAAGGCGTATCGGCCGCCGGAGGAATTAGGACGTATGGAAAAGTTGTTTGAGATTTTCCGCAACCGGGCCAGGGAAGAACAATCCCAGGAAAGTGCCACGGGCGAGGTTTACCTGATTGTCGGTCTGGGTAACCCCGGCCGCGAGTACCGTGAAAACCGGCACAATGTGGGTTTTATGGCGGTGGACCGGATGGCGAAAAGCCTGGATATTACCCTCGGGCGGATGCAATCCAAAGCACTGGTGGGAACGGCCAATTTCGCCGGGAACCGGCTGGTGCTGGTGAAGCCGCAGACCTATATGAATTTATCCGGGCAGGCAGTAAGCGGATTGCTGCACTTTTATAAAGCGCCGGTGAAGAACCTGCTCGTACTGCATGATGATATTGACCTGCCATTTGGCTGGCTGCGCATCCGCCCGGATGGGGGCTCAGGTGGACAGCGGGGCGTAGCTTCGATTATCGAACAACTGGGGAGCCAGCAATTTGCGCGCATGCGCATCGGGATCGGGCGCCCACCCGGCCAAAAAAGAGCTGCAGATTATGTCCTGCAGGATTTCCACCCGGATGAGCAAGAGATATTGGATGGAATTTTGGAGAGCGCGGTCAAGGCTGTTCAAGTTTTTATCAAAGATGGTCTGACCCCGGCTATGAACCTCTTTAATGGTGACCAACAAAAAGGATAGTTTTGTGATTGAATGGCTGAGTGAATTTCCTCCATTTCATGATCTGATCAGCAGCTTGTACTCCGGCCAGAAAATTGGCAGCCTAGGCATCATGCGCCCGGCCCGCCTGGCTTTGGAAGCTGCTTTGCATGCCAACCTTAGGGAACCAATCCTGATTCTGACGGACCGGGCAGATCACGCCCTGACGATCCATGATGAGCTGAGGTTCTGGGCGGGGGATGTGCCGCGTTTGCTGTTCCCGGAGCCAAACCCGCTATTTTACGAACAGGCAGCCTGGGGGAACCATACCCGGCGGGAGCGTTTGCAAACCCTCTCCAGCCTGATCCGTTATCACCTTCCCGGGGCGGAAAAACCTGACCAGCCGCCGATCATCATCGCGCCTATCCGGGCGGTTATGGCGCGCACCATGCCGCGCCGGGATTTTCTAAAATCCTGCAAAATTTACAAGACGGGGCAATTGCTGAAGCTGGATGCCCTGGTGCAAAATTGGGTGGAAATTGGTTACAACCCTGCGGATACGGTGTTGGAAAGCGGACAATTTGCCCGGCGAGGCGGGATCCTGGATATCTGGCCGCCGGGAGAGGCTTTCCCGGTGCGTTTGGAATTCTTTGGGGATGAGGTTGACACCCTGCGCTCGTTTGACCCGGCCAGCCAGCGGACATTGAGCAACCTGAAGCAAGTATTCATCAGCCCGGCTCGGGAAATGCTGCCTTTCAAAGCGCTGGAACAGGGAATGGAGATGAAGGACATCAATGAATTTCATCTGCCATTGCTGCACCCGGCGGTTGCCAGTCTAATGGATTACCTGCCGAAAAACAGCCTGGTCGTGGTGGATGATTTTGGCCTGGTGCGGGTGGTTGCCAACGAAATCGAAGAACAGGCTGTCAAATTGCGGGGTGAGAGCATTCGCGAAAAAACGCTGCCTGCCGATTTCCCAATCCCTTACCTGACTTTTTCGGAGATTACCGACAGTCTGAGCGGCCAGCGCTGGTTGGATTTTGGGCGTTCAGAGGATGTGGAGGAAATCTCGGAGCTATCCGGTTCGTTTGAGCCCGGGCCGAGGTTCGGCGGACGTTTAAAACCGTTGATGGAAGAGATCGTGCGGATGATCGAGGGAGGGGACAGGGTGACGGTCATCTCGCGCCAATCTGCCCGATTGCGTGAGTTGTGGGATGAATTGCCCTCGGATATCACGGGGGTGCTCGCCAGCCGGCCGCAATTTATTGAAGGAACGCTTAGCGGCGGCTTTATCTTCCATCTGGATGATCACAAGCGGCTGGTTTTCCTGACGGATAACGAGATCTTTGGCTGGGAAAGACCGCGCCCCCGCCAGCCGCACCGGCGGGTGGTGGAAACCCCGGAAGCGAATTATGCAGATTTGCGCTTGGGAGATTGGGTTGTTCACATTGATTATGGAGTGGGGCGGTTTGCGGGCCTGGTTCACAGAAAACTGGATGGACTTGAACGCGAGTTCCTGTGCGTGGAGTAC
>CALESS010000072.1 GCA_937907495.1 uncultured Anaerolineaceae bacterium | reverse complement strand
TGAGGGTCACACACCGCTGATCTCCCCCGTCTATGGGGAGGGCATCATCGGTCACGTTGCCAAAACCGGCCAGGAGCTGCTGGTGATGGATGTCTCGCAAGAAAGCCGCTTCCGTTACGAAGAAGGCCTGCCAGAAACCCTCTCCGAATTTTCACTGCCCCTAAAAATCGAAAACCGCGTTCTGGGTGTGCTGGATGTCCAATCCGACCAGGTGGAAGGCTTCCATGAGATTGACGCCCTGGTCTTGCGCTCCCTGGCGGATAACATCGCCCGGGCCGTGGAAGGCGCCCAGCTCTATTCCGCCCTGCAGCAACGCATTGAGTACATCTCCGCCGTTTATGACGTCAGCCGGCGGTTGAACTCCATCCTGGACCTCAACCAATTGCTGGATGAAATTGTTCAGACCCTGCAAAAACGTTTTAATTTCCCCTACGTTCACATCTTCACCATTCATTCCGGCTTGCGGAAGGTGACCTATAAAGCCGGCAGCGGCGCACGCAGCCAGGTTCTGCGGGACCAAGAAATTTCTTACAGCCTCGATGATCCTCACGGCATCATTCCATGGGTCGCCCGCACCGGGCAAACCCACATTTCCAATGATGTCAATAACGACCCCCTCTACCGCCAGGCGGAGCTGCCTCCCTTCAACACCCGCTCAGAATTGACTGTTCCGCTATTATTCGGCAGTGAAGTCATCGGCGTGCTCGATATTCAAAGCGACCAACTGAATGCCTTTGACGAGAACAGCCTGGCCCTCTTTGAAACCCTCTCCGCAGGCATTGCTGTGGCTCTGCGCAATGCCACCTTATACCGCACGGAATTATGGCGCCGCAAAGTGGCCGATTCTTTCCGGGATGTGGCCATCCTGCTCTCTGCCAATGTTGCCATTTCCCAATTGATGGATACCATCCTCTGCGAGTTGGAAGAAAACCTGCCTTGCGATGCCTCAGCCATCTGGTTGATGGATGATGACGCCCTCTATGGCGGAGTCCAAAACCTGCACCTGGCCGCCAGCCACGGGGTGGATGCCGAAAAATTAACCCAGATTCGCGAAGAATCCCAGGAAGTTCGGGACTGGTTGCAGGCGGCTCTCCTCGCCGAAGAGCCGATCATCCGCTCTCCCGAAGATCCCCGTGGACCGCTGGGACTGGCCCTCGATTTCCCGCCGGATTATTCCTCTGTCTCCGCTCCCCTGCGCTCCGGCGATCAACCGCTCGGCATCATTACCCTGGCCCACCGCACCAATGGTCGTTACGGCCATGAAACCAAAGCCATGACCACCACCTTTGCCAGTTACGCCTCGGTGGCCATTCAAAATGCCCATCTGTACCAGGAAGCCCAGGAGCAAGCCTGGGTCTCCACCATCCTCCTCCAAGTAGCCGAGACCAGCCAATCCAGCAATTCGGTGGATGACCTCCTCTCAGACATGGTCAACCTCACCCCGCTTGTGGCAGGCGTCAAGCGGTGTGCCATGTTCCTGCTGGATGAATCCTTGCGCACCTTTAGCCTCAAATCCTGGTATGGGTTGGAGGAAACCCCGGCAAAAACCATTTTCACTGAGCGGGAAATCCCTGCGCTGGCCCGCCTCAACCAATCCCGGACGGCCATCTTCGTGCAGGATCCACAATCCGAGCTGAGTTTTCCTGCCAGTATCCTGCCGCCAGATAGCGGCGCGGTGGTGATTTTGCCCCTGCTGGTGCGGGGAACATTGCTGGGGGCATTCCTCGTCCAACACCAGATGCTCCATCACTACGCCGGACAGCCCATTGATCAACAAACCCTCGCCATTTTACAGGGCATAGCCCATCAGACCTCCATCGCCCTCGAAAATTTGATCCTTAATGAGGCCCGCCAGGAAGAAGCCTATGTGACTGCCGTCCTCTTGCAAGTGGCCCAGGCTGTCGTCAGCCAGAACGATCTGGATGACATCCTGGATACGATCATTCACCTGCTGCCAATTTTGGTCGGCATCAACACCTGCATCCTCTACCTGTGGGACCCCGTCCAGCAGATCTATCGCCCATTGATCGGGGTAGCCCCCACCCGCCAGGAAGAAGCCGCCCTGGCCGCCCGCCCCTATTCCCCCGGTGAATACTCCCTGCTGGATCAAACGCTTCAGAATGATCAGGTGTGCTTTGCCCCTCTCCCGCCGGATTGCCCCTCTGCCGAGTGGCATAAACAAACCTGCAACCCGGTGGATGATAACCCTGCCAGGATTATCACCCCCACCGATGGCCTTTTCGCCTTTCCCATCTCGGTCAAAGGAGAAGGCTACGGCGTACTGCTGGCAAAAGATACTGCCGAAAACCTGGGCGCCCGCGAACGACGGCAGGAGATTATTACCGGGGTCGCCCAACAAATCGCCCTGGCCATCCAAAACGACCGTCTGAAGGATGAAATGGTTGGCCGGGAACGGCTGGAACAGGAAATTCAACTGGCCCGGCAAATCCAACGCACCTTCCTGCCGGAGCAAATGCCCCAGGTAAAAGGCTGGCAGGTGGATTCCCGCTGGCAGACAGCCCGCCAGGTGGGCGGCGATTTTTACGACATCTTCTCCATCGAGCCAGACCTGCTGGGACTGGTGATTGCAGATGTCTCCGATAAGGGCATGCCAGCCGCCCTCTACATGACGGTGGCTCGAACGTTGCTGCGTGCCAACGCTAAAACCTCCCACAGCCCGGCCCAGGTATTGGAATGGGTAAACAACCTGCTGATGAATGATTCACAGAATGGCATGTTCGTAACCGTGGTCTACGCCCTCCTGCGGCCTTCCACCGGAGAACTGATCTACGCCAATGCCGGTCATAACCGCCCCTTGCTCTACACGGCAGGCACCCAGAAAGTGAATATGCTCCCCAAAGGCGGGATGGCCCTGGCGGTCATGGAAAACATTAAATTTGAAGATCACAACCTGACCTTGAACCCGGGGGACGCCCTGGTTTTATACACCGATGGTGCTACCGAATCCTTCTCACCCTCCGGAGAAGCGTTTGGCGAAGACCGTCTGGCGAACGCCTTCCTCAAGGCCATTGAGCAAAATCCGTCCACCTTGCTGGAAGAAATTGAAGCCATGCTCTACCGCTTCCGCGAAGGTGCGCCCCCCAGTGATGACATTACCTTCCTTTCCATCTCGCGCATCCTGGGTACAGCGGAATGATCCAGGCTCTCCTGTGGGATATGGATGGGGTTTTGGTGGATACCACCGAACAGCACTACCTCTCATGGTTGGGCGCCCTGGAGGAACATCAACGCAGCCTCACCCGCAGCGAGTTCCTCGCCACCTTTGGCAAGAACAACCGCGCCACCCTCCAACAATGATTTGGCCCGCTGCCGGAAAGCCTCAGCGAGTCCATTTCCAGGCGCAAGGAAGATCTCTTTCGTCAAAACCTCCATCGGGTGGAGCTTTACCCCGGGGTGCTGGATTGGCTGAACTATGCCCGACAGCACTCCATTCCCTGCGCTGTAGCTTCCTCTGCCCCGCCCGAAAACATCACCGCCATTATGCAGCAGTTCGCCCTGGATAAATATTTCAGCGTGCTGGTTTCTGCCTCCAACTTACCCAGCAAACCTGACCCCGCTGTATTCCTGACCGCCGCCACCCGCCTGGAAGTGGAACCTGCCGACTGCCTGGTGATTGAAGATGCCCCCGCCGGCGCGCAGGCAGCCCTCTCGGCGGGTATGGCTTGCCTGGTTGTCCTCACCACCCGCAGGCGCTCAGAATTTCCAACCGTGCAATTCTACCTGGATCGCCTTTCCGATGGCAGCCCGCCGCAAGTGATTAAAAAAATCAGCCAGGCCGATTGATCTGCCTGGCTGCGGGGTTTCGCACCTGCTACTCACCAAAAAACAAGTCCCACCAAATTTCCCATTTGGCATAGGTTTCACCCCCTGATACGGGGTTTACCATTTGCGTGGTTTGAATGGGATCTCCCGGAATAGGAATGATCGGAATATCTCCCGGTTGCACCAGTTTGCCCTCCGGGCGGATGTAATCCTCCAAAAAAGAGGGCTGGGTGGCCCGGGCAATCTGGGTATATAACATCGTTTCGGTCAGTTGCAGCCCATACACCCGCGTTGCCATCTCGCGATATTTCGCGTTCATCTCATTGGCCGCGGATATTCGATCGCCTAAATCGAAAACGATGTAAAAAGCGGCAGCCACAACCAAAATCAGCAAAATCTGGCGGAGTTCCAGCCTGGATTTCTTCTCGTTCTTTTGCATATTCTCAGTTTATCCCATATTTGGTCGTTCTACAAGAATGAATCTGGGAGTATGTTGCAACATTCATTCCAAAATGATAAAAAAAGACCCCGGTTTCCCGGGGTATGTGTGCCGAAGGAGGGATTTGAACCCTCATGAGCGTTCGCTCACTACGCCCTGAACGTAGCGCGTCTGCCAATTCCGCCACTTCGGCATACAACTTGCAAGCCATATTCTACCGGAAATCCGGGTTTTGTCAATGATTTTCCCTCAACCTGTTTCAACGGTGAAAGGGGTAGACGTGCTATAATTCTGTCATCGAGAGACTGGGAAATGGACTCATTCTACCAACAAATACTCAACCTGCTGACGACCTCCCCCGCCAACCTGCTCTATCACCTGGTGCTTACGTTTGCGGTCCTTTCGGCCTGGCAGAACGTGGAAATTTTTCCCTCCCGCCGCACCCGCTTGACCGGACGGCTCACGTTTGGTCTGGTTCTGCTCCTCTCCTCCCAAATTATCCTCTTCATCCTCAGCGCCCTGTCCTGGCAAGGCCTGTTGGACCCGCGCATCATCCTGCCCCCCCTGGATCGAGCCTTGACGGTCTTTATGCTCACCTGGGCTGTCTGGCTCTGGCTTACCCCTTCCAAATCACTTCTTGCTGACCTGCTGGCAGGCATTGCCTCGCTGGTGATCGCAGTTACCGCCATTTTCAGCCTCACCCAATGGCTGGCCGTGGCTGCTTCCATGAGCTTCAACCAGACCCCGCTCAACCTGGGCTGGGAACTTTTTTCTCTGGCTATCGTCTTAATTGGGATTGCCCTGGCAATCTTTAAGCGCCCGGCAGGTTGGGGCGTGGCAGTTGCGTTCTTTACCATTCAATTCATCGGTCATACGGCCCAACTGGTGTTTCCGGTCATGTCAAGCGATTTCGCCGGCGCGGTTCGCCTGGCCCAGGTCTGCTCCTTTCCGCTCCTGCCTTTGCTGGCACAACGTCTGCCGCGGGTGTCGGAAGCTGCAACCCTCCGCCCACTTGCCGATACGACTCGCATCACCGAGACTAACCCGGAGCAGGTTCATACCCGGACCGACCCGCGCGTGGTTACAGCCTGGGTGGAACTGGCGGCCCGCACCGACCCGGATAAAACCGGGGCGACCCTCTCCAGAGCCATTGCCCACACCATGCTGGCAGAGTTATGTTACCTGGTCACCCCCACCAACACCGGGGAACTGGCGTTACATAGCGGCTACGACCTGATCCGCGCGGAAGATGCACCAGGTTCAACGATTCCGGCAGGCCAGGCCCCGGCTCTGATGGCTGCCCTGACCAAAAATCGGCCTTTGCGCCTGGAAGTCGAAACCACCTCCCCCGACCTGATGGGGGTGGGCCGGGCGCTGAACCTGAACCCGGTGGGCTGTATGCTCTTCATCCCGCTCAGCCAGTCCGGCAAAAGCTGGGGTGGAATTTTGCTCCTCACTCCTTATTCCAACCGGGAGTGGAGCCCGGAGGAGCAATCTTACATGATGACCGAAGCTCCGGCCCTGCTTCAGATTCTGCAAAACGGCCTGGCTGCCCCGGCCTCCATCGGGGAAGTGCCTTCCCGGCAGAACGAAGTCGCAGAGCTTCAGGCGGAATTGGAACAGACCCGGCAGGAGTATCAGCTGGTGCTTTCCGCCCTGGATGAACTCCGCCAGGGAGCCGCCGACGCCGCCGAGATGGACGCTCTGCTCACCTTGCAGAAGGATCAACAACAGCTCCTTAACAACTTACAAGCTGAAAATCAACGGCTTACCACCGCCCTGGCCCAAAGCCAGGCAGCCCCCACCTCCAGCCGCCTGGAAAACGAGCTTCAACAGGCCCTGCGGGAAATCGCAGAACTGGAAAGCCGGCTGGATGAAACCAGCCGCAAGCTCAATGAAACCCAGCAGTTCCAAACCTCCACCGGCCTCACCGCCGATGAAGAACGGGAAATTGTCGCCATCGTCGTTCAAGAGCTGCGCCAACCGATGGCCTCCATCATCGGCTACACGGACCTCCTCCTCACCGAATCAGCCGGCATCCTCGGCCCCTTGCAACGGAAATTCCTCGAACGCGTCAAAGCCTCCAACGAGAAACTGCGTTCCCTGCTGGATGACCTGGTGCACGTCATGGCCTTACGGGGCGGCCCCTTCGAAACCATCGCCGAGCCCGTGCAAATTTCGGAAGTTTTGGACAAGGCCATCACCAACACCAGCGCCCAATTGCGCGAGAAAAACATCTCTCTCCAGATGGACCTGCCGGACGAACTGCCCATGATCCACGCTGACCGGGATGGCTTGCACCAGATCTTCGTTCACTTGCTGCAAAATGCCGGCACCGTCACCCCCGTGGAAGGCATCATCAGCCTCTCCGCAGCCATCCGTCAGGCGGCGGCCGGTCACCCGCCCAGCGTGTTGTTCCAGGTCACCGATAATGGCAGCGGGATCCCCGCCGAAGACTTGCCCCAGGTGTTCTCCCGGCGCTACCGCACCACGGATGTGCTAATCCAGGGTGTGGGCGATACCGGCGTTGGCCTTTCCGTGGTCAAAGCCCTGGTGGAGGCACATGGCGGACGCATTTGGGTGGAATCCAGCCCGCAAGGTTCGACCTTCTTCGTGGAACTGCCTCTCTCCACCCCCCCTGTGGAGACCACCAACTGACCACATGGACAAGCCCCGCGGTTTAACCAGCGGATGGATCACCGCCCTCGCCTCCATTTTTTTGGTGGCAGGGGCGGCTATGCTTTCCATCGCCGAAGGCCGCGTGCCCCTGGTCCCCGACCCTGTGACCTACCCCACTTTGCCAGTCTATGACTATTCCTTTCCACAGACTGCCACCCCGCAATCCACCGATCCGGCAGTGGAGCAGATCACCCCAACTGTACCCCAGGCCAACCCTTGCCCCATCCCTGCGGGCTGGCAAATTTACCGGGTCCTCCCCGGTGACAGCCTGCAATCCCTCTCCCTGCTTTACCCTGCCAGCCCGGAGGAATTGGCGTCAGCCAACTGCCTGCTGGGAGATTTTCTCCCCCCTTCCAGCTTCATCTACCTGCCTCCGGTTTCCGCCACCCTCACCTTCACGCCCACCCAGCCCCAGGCGGTTTGTGGTCCTCCCCCCGGTTGGGTTCCCTATCGTATCCAACCCCTCGATAATCTGTTCCGGCTCAGCCTCGCCTTTGGCATCAGCATTCCCCAACTTCAATTTGCCAATTGCCTGGGGAATTCCACCAATATTTATGCGGGTGATTTCCTCATGGTGCCCAACATCCCCACCCGCACCCCGGGTTTCACGCTTGCCCCCCCCCCAACCCCGGCAGCCAACCTTTTCCCCCCCCCCCCCCCCCCCCCCCGCGCCCCCCCCCTTCCCCCCGGGGCAC
>CALESS010000071.1 GCA_937907495.1 uncultured Anaerolineaceae bacterium | reverse complement strand
TAAAAATGGGGCGTAAATATAGCCATCTGGTGTTTCCACCCAGCGTAAATTTCGCGAGTAATAATAATTCGGCCCACCGATAACTTCCCGCAGCCACTCAACGACTGCATCTTCATACAGCGTTCCTACCGTTTCGCTATCCAGGTTGGGGCGGCTTTTCAGGCTCACTTTTCCAACACAAACCCTGCCCAATTTGGGGCCTACCGGCCATTCTGCCTCCGCTTGCAGTGAGCGCATGGAAGGTAAAAAGGCCAGGGCACCAATGCCCATCAGCCCCAATTGGAGAAATTTTCTTCGTTGCGGGGAGAATTTTTTCATCTGGTAAAGATACTGAATTCCTGAAGATTTGTCAACCGGGTTGATGTCCCGTTGGATGAGAAGTGGTTAAGGGTTTAACGTCTCCAGCCAGGTATCCCATATCAACCATTCCCGCAGGCGGTCAATTTCGGGTTCCCACCAGGTATCGCCAGCTTGATATGGAACAACCTGCCGGATGCGCTCATAAATCTGCCGGGTGCCCGCACCCAGGCTGGCATCTGGCAGCATCCGCAAGCGCAAATCAATTGCCCGGGCTGCGGTGAATAACTCCACTGCCAGGATATGCGCCGTATTTTGGATGATCCTGGCGGTATGGCGGGCCGCCGTCATGGAATTGGCATTATGATCCTCCTGCTCTCCGGAGGTTGGCAGTGAATGTACACTATCCGGCGTAGCCAGGGTTTGGTTCTCCAACACCAGCGAGACACTGGTGTATTGCGGCATCATAAGTCCGGAGTTCAAGCCCGCAGCTTCTGGCGAATCCACCAGCATGGCCGGCAGACCGCCATTTAATTTTTCATCTGTTAACCGGAAAATCCTCCGTTCGGCAATTGCCCCCAGCTCCGTCACCGCAATCCCAAGATAATCCATCGCCATTCCAATAGGTTCCCCATGGAAATTTCCCCCGGAAACCGCCGTATCCGGTTCAAACAGCAACGGATTATCCGTCGCGGCGTTGATCTCAACTTCGATTACTCCCCGCACAAAAGACAGCGTATCCCGCACAGCACCCTGCACCTGCGGTGCGCAGCGCAATGAGTAGGCATCTTGTACCCGCTCCGCACGGTTCAATAAACTGCTGCCTTGCGTAAATTTGCGAACTTGCTGTCCCACCACTTGTTGTCCGATATGACCACGCACCTCATGTAAACGGGCATCAAATGCCGGGCTGCAACCCATCATCGCTTCCAATGAAAGAGCCAACCCGCCTTCACAAACGGAGCACAATCGTTCCGCATCCCATACCGCCAGTGCTGCCATGGCTGCCGAAAAAGTTGCCCCATTACTGACCGCCAGTCCCTCTTTCGGCCCCAGGATCACCCGTGCAATCCCAGCCTGGCGCATGGCTTCTTTTCCGCTCAACAACTTTCCACCAAACCGGGCGTAACCGGAAACTTCTTCTCGATCCTCTGTATCCGTGGAAAAAACCAATCCCAGGTGAGAGAGCATGCATAAATCCCCCGATGAACCCAGCGACCCCTGGGAGGGAATCACGGGGGTAACTCGGCGGTTTAGCATATCCAGTAAGGTCTGCACCAATTCCAGCCGAATGCCGGAGTGACCCTTGGTGAAAGTATTCGCCCGCACCAACATCGAGGCGCGCACAACTTCGTCTGGCAGCGGCTCGCCCATTCCCACGGCATGGCTCAAAATCAGGTTGCGGCTGAGCTTCGCAGAATCTTGCGCCGGGATTTTGCGGTCTGCAAATACCCCGAACCCCGTATTAATTCCGTATACTGGTTTTCCACTCTCAAGAATTCTTTCCAGAACTTGATGGGAACGCTGGATATTTTCCACCCCCTGCGCAGATATCTTCACCTCTTCACCCTGCCTTGCAACCCGGACAACTTCTTCAATGGTCAAATGATGTCCATCAAGCTCTACCATGCGGACTCCTATTTGGGCAGGATGAAAAAACCAAGCATCACGGCCACAATGGGCACGGTGATATTGTCAATATCGCGGAAGGGCAGCGATTCCACCAACGTGCAGGCTGCAGCAATGACCGTCACGGGTAGAAGATAATCCATAAACTTCCCGGGCAGGGCCCCGGCATTCAGGTAAATGGCGATGATGATAACGGAAAAGAGCAAGCCGCCCACAAAAACGGCAAGCGAGCCAGCCAGTGATTTCTCGACCGACCAGGGCAGTTTCATCTTCCCAAACCGCTTGCCAATGATATCAGCCAGACCATCACCCCCGCATAAGATCATCAAGGCCACAATTCCAATTACATTTTCTTTCCAGAACCAGATTGTTAAAATAACGAAAACAATTCCATAAAATAAAGGCCCCCGCAAAATCTCTCTTCGATCTCCACTGCGCGACATGGCCTTCACGGAAGCCGGATCGGAGAGGATACCCAACCCGATCAGGGCAAACTGGATGGTAATCCCAAGCGGAATCAAGGCTGCCACGTAGCGGCTTAATTCACTATCCGGGAAAAATAACCAGCACAACACAAATATCGGGCCGGTTCCCATGTGGATGATCTTCCGGCTTATTCTCCCGCTTACCAACCCTTTGTGCGCCAGGAAGTCATTCAGACGCAACCAGCCCAGTGCCAGCGCTGCTGTCACCACAAATGAGAGGATCAATTTCACAGCCATCGGCTACTCTCTCCCCCGGATCGCTCGATTGGTCTCACGTTCCGCATCCCGCCGGGCCATATCCTCGCGCTTGTCATATTGTTTTTTCCCTTTGGCAATGGCGATTTCCACTTTCGCCCGGCCTTCCTTCAAATATACCTGCACGGGTACAATCGTGACCCCCCGCTGGCGAACAGCACTCCACAGTTCGCGGATTTCCTTGCGATGCAGCAGCAAGCGCCGTGGACGCCGTGGATCATGATTGTAACGATTCGCCGATTCATAGGGTGCAATATGAGCATTCATCAGCCATGCTTCATTGTTCTCCACCTTGACAAACGCCTCAGCCAGGCTCATTTGCCCGGCCCGAATGGATTTGATTTCTGTTCCCAACAGGGAGATGCCCGCTTCAAAATGCTCCAGCAGGAAGTATTCAAAGTTAGCTTTTCGATTGCGCGCGACGATTTTGTAGGCCATGTCTTGATTTTAACATATCTATCCCCAGCGAAGAATGGCAACCCCGATCAAGCTTCGGCCAATGGCACTGATAATCAATGCCGGAACAAACCCCGTCCACCCGGCAATGGCTGGCCCGAGTAAGGAACCTGCCAAAATGGCTGCATTCAGGCTCAGGTTGTAGAAAACCATGTGCCCCGGACGGTCCTGGGCGGCCATTCGTTCCAACAGATAGTTGAAGAGAATTCCCCCGATCAAGCCCATCGAAAGCCCTCCCACCGCCGATACAAAATAGAATATCCACAACCGGGAAGATACTGTCAGGAAGAATGGGTAGAACCCATACAACACCATTCCAATTCCCATCACCTTCAGGTTATTGGATCGGCGCACCAAAGGATCCAACCGCAATGAAATGATAAATTGCATCAGAAAAAACAGTGTGGAACCGATACTGATGTTTTGTTCATTGAGACCCAGGATATTGATCTGGAACACCGGGAAGATGGCAATCGGGAGAAATTGGAAAAAATGAAAAAAGAATAGCAAACCCACAATTCTGCCAAACTTCCCTTTGAGGATGTCGAAATTGAGCCGGCTCTGGGGTTTCGGGACCGCGGGGACAGCCACTGGCAACCCATCGCCAACCGGCATCTCCACCGGTCGTACCTGGAAGAGATGA
>CALESS010000070.1 GCA_937907495.1 uncultured Anaerolineaceae bacterium | reverse complement strand
GGCCGCCAGCGCGGGGTCGGGCCGGCGCGACAGGGTCAGCACCCGGTCGCCCGGGCCGACATCCACTGCCCGGATGCACAAATGCAGCCCGGCTGTACCGGAATTGACCGCCAGGGCCTGGCTGGCACCCGTGTATTGCCGGAAAACCGCCTCAAATTGCTCGATCTCCCGGCCCATGCTCAAAATCGGGGTGTTGAGGACCTCCAGCACAGCCTGGCGTTCGGCTTCGCTCAAATCGGGGGAAGACATCGGGACAAGGTAGCTCATATAAGTTCACCTGTTCAAGAGCATTTCCGCTCTCGGGAGCGGAACCTGAAAGATGCAAAAATTTATTGCAAAAATGCCAGCCACATGGCAAACGCCCGGTAGGCGGCTGGAGCCAGTACATGCCCGGTTTTCTGCATCACCCACCCGGCGAGCAAACCGCGCACGGCAACCACCAGCAGATTGAATGGCGTGAGCAGGCCAAAAACCCACAATGCGGGCAGGGACCACAGCAGCCATAAACCTGCGGTCAGCAGCCAACCCGCCCGGCCCCCCAGCCAGGCCGCCAGGCGACACTGGATATAGCCGCGGAAGATGCTTTCCTCGATCACGGTCAACCCCAGCAAAATCAGCAAGGCCGATCCCTCCGTCTGCGAGAGACCATCCAGGATGCCCATGAACTTGCCCGCCAGGAAAATCAGCAGGATGCCGATGGCAACCGCAAACAACAATCCGGATTTTAACATCCCCGGCAGCCAGCCAGCCGTGAACAACTTTTGCTTGCGCGCCCAGAGTGTGCTGCCAAAGGGCATGGCCGCGACGCCCGCGGCAATCAGCCCCAGTAGCAAATGGTTCAGCCGTTCATCCGCCAGTTGAATCTGCACCGGGCGCAAAAGGTAGAACCCGGCTGCCACCAGCAGGGCAAAACCGCCCAGCAAGAGCGCCGCGATCCCCTCGCGGCGGGCGTAGTTAAAGGTAACACGCGGGTACTTGAAACGGGAGGAAGTTGAGGCCAAAAGGGTCAGGCCCAGAATGGCCGCCCATTCGATCAGGTACGGAACCAGGGTCTCAAAGGTCATGTCTTATTCAACCGGGGGTTCGGGTGCAACCGGTGATTCCGGCTCGGTATCAAAAAGATTCAGGGGCAGGTTGGGCTGCCCGGTCAGGGCTTCCGGCGGCAATTCGGTGGGCATTTCAATCTTTTCTTCCATCTGCACCTGGCCGCGCAGGAACGCACCTTCTTCGGTGGAGAAACTGACCACCACCACATCTCCCCACACCCGGCCGGTGGAACGGATATCCAGCTTTTCGGCGGTGATATTGCCGCGCACCGTCCCCGCCACGATGACGGTGGTGGCACGCAGGTTTTCACAGGTCACCCGGCCCGTTTCCCCCACCACCACCAGGCCGCGCAATAAAACGTAGCCTTCAAATGAGCCTTCAATCCGCACCCCGCCGCTGCCGCTCAATACCCCGCGCCAGTTGATACCCGGCCCCAACACCGAAGTCACCCGCTCAAGCGGGGTGGAGGCTGGTGAAATGGAAGATTCTTTTTTTCGAAACATGTTCACTCCAAAAGCCCGCCACAAGACGGGGGATTTTTCAAGATCGGGGCGGCCAAATGCTGCCAGCCCGTACCACTTCGCCATCGCCCACATCACTCTTGACGGTAGCGCCGTTGCCAATGCGCACCCCTGCCCCCACCGTCACTTCCAGGTTGATGGTGGCATTCATGCCGACCAGGGTGCGCGCTCCCAACCGCACCCCGCCCGCCAGGGTGGCACCCGGCGCCAGGTTGACATGCTCGCCAAGCTGACAATCATGGGAGATGACCGCCCGGGTGTTGACGATGCAGCCAAAGCCCAAACGGCTTGAAGAACCGATGTAGGCAAAGGGCATCACTTGCACCCCGGCAGACAATTCCGCACTCGGCTCGATGAATGCAGTTGGGTGGATGACGGCCGGGCAGGTGAACCCGGCTGCGGCCAACTTTTCAAAGACCTTCAGGCGCGGAGCCAGGCTGCCAATGCCGCCTACCGCATTCACGGCCAGCCGAGCGCCCTGCTGATACAGATGGGGCAAAATCTCTCCCCCACCCAGCAGGGGAACGCCCAGGATGTCACTGCCTGGCGGCAAGCCATCATCAATGATGCCGAGGATTTGATAATCTCCCTGGGCCCGAATCAATTCGAGCAGGGATTTTCCATGTCCGCCCCCGCCATAAATCAGGATGGAGGTGTCCTCAATGCGCAAATCTGCCAATGCTGCGGGAATGTTCGCCGCAGCCTGCACCATCTCGCGGGTGATGAAGACCCCCGCCGGGAACTGACCGAGATCCACTTGCATTTCTTGTGCCAGGCGGCGCGCCGGTGCGCTGATGCGCAGGTCATCCCCTGAACCCTTCTCCCGCTGGCCTTCCGGCACTTCATCCGCGGGCAGCGGGTCATCCGGCCCGGCGGTCAGGAAACACAAGCGCTCTCCTGCCCGTAGAACCTGGCCGCGGGCTGCCCGCAGGCCGCGCACAAAGCCGGCCTGTTCGGCGGTCAATTCGGCGTTGGATTTCGTGGTCTCCAACTCGGCAATCAGGCCATCCTTTTCCACCCACTGACCTTCGACAACATGCAAAGCCGCCAGCAGGGCTTCCGCCTCGTTGGGGTTCACCAGTGGGATCAGGACAGGGAATGGTTGGGGCATAGGATTCTGTTATACCATCATATTATGGAATAAACCACCGGTACGTGGGCTAAATCTTCTCGTCCATGGGGGATCAGTGGAGCATTTCCACCGCAGCCCGCAGAATGGCGTTGACATCCGGCAAGACCGCGGCTTCCAAAGCCAGGGAGGCCGGCACCGGCAGATCCAGCGCTGCCACCCGGTTCACCTTCAGCCCGGGGATGGTTTCTGCGGCTTGTGCCAGAACCTCTGCCCCCCAACCCAGGCTGCGCCCCCCCTCCTCCACCGTCAGCAGGTGGCGGGTGCGGCGGGCAGAATCCAGCACGGGGAAAAGTTCAAAAGGCGCCAGTTGGGTGGTGACGATCAATTCCACGAAGATTTCCTGCTCATAAGCCAGCGGGGGGATGGCCTGCCGGCAGAGTTCAGCCATATAACCATAAGCCGCCATGGTCAGGCCGGGTGGAGGGGCATCGCGCAGCCCCAGGCGATAGGCCGGAGCCTGTGGATTGCCCACAAGTTCCACTTCAAACTCTGCCAGGGCGGCAGAATCCAGCAGGGGCAGCAGGTATTGCAGCTTATTTTCAATGAAAACCACCGGGCTGCCCGTGCGCAGGATCGTATCCCGCAACAGGCGGCCCGGCTCATCCGCGGCCAGGTGAAAGGGAGCCAGCACGGTCAGCCCGGGCGCCCCCAGCAAGTGCTTTTCCAACGTCTGCGAGTGGGTGGGGCCGTAGCCCCGGCGCCCGCCCATCGGTGTCCGCAACACCAGCGGCACAGCCACCGCTGGATCGTACATCCAGCCGAACTTGCCGGCGGCATTGAGCAATTGATCCAGGGCCAGGGTGACGAAATCCCCGAACATGATTTCTACAACCGGCCGGTAACCGCCGAGTGCCAGGCCAATACCCGCTCCGGTGATTCCCGCCTCGGAGATTGGCGTGGTGAGCACCCGGCCCGGGAAGCCGGTGGAGAGTCCACGGCTGACTTTGAATGCCCCGCCGTAGGGGTCCAGCACATCCTCCCCCAGCAGCAGCACACGCTCATCCGCGGCGAAGGCTTCGTGCAACCCGGCGTTGAGTGACTCGAGGACAGTCGTCATGGCCGGCCCTCCACCAACTGCGGGAAGGGATCCGCCAGGGCTTGCTCAAAAGCAGACTGTACCTGCGCCTCAACCTCCTGCTCCAGTTGGGTTCGCTCCGCCTGTGCCAGGCGGGGAGCATGGATGCGCAGCGGGTCACGCTCGGCTTGCAACCGTTGCACCTCGCCCGCGGGACGGGTGTCATCCCCCTTGGAGTGCGGGCCAAAACGGCAGGTATGCAAGATCAGGGCGCGCGGTTTGCCGGTTGTCCGAATCTGCGCGGCTTCCCCGGTTGCCGCCGCCTGGATCTCCAGCACATCGCTAGAATCCAGTTCATTACAAGGGATGCCAAAGGCGCTAAAACGCCCGGTCATACTGCCTGCCAGTGCCAGCTCGCTGGGCGTGGTCTGTGCGATGCGGTTATCCTCGACCACAATCAACAGCGGGGCTGACCACAACGCCGCCAGGTTAAGTGCCTCATAGAGCAGGCCTTCGCCAAAGGTGCCATCGCCGATGAAGAGCGTAACCAGGTTCTGGCTGCCCGCCCGCCGAAAGGCCAGCGCCCGGCCAACGGCCATTGCCGCCCCCCCACCCTGGATGCCGCTGGCGTAAAAATTGCGCCAGTGTAAATGCTGCGATCCACCGCGCCCGCCACCCACCCCGGTTGCCCGGCCCATCAGCTCCGCGAACAGGGCGCGCAAATCGCCGCCGTAGGCAAGGAAATGGCCGTGGCAGCGATGGTTGCTGAAGATGGCATCCTGCGGGGAGAGGGCAGAAATCACACCCACCGCATTCGCCTCCTGGCCCAGCGAGGTGTGGGTCGTACCGGAAAACACACCCCGCTTAAATTCCGCCAACACCGTCTCTTCAAAGCGGCGGATAAGGAACAGCATGCGGTACAGCCGGGCGTGGTCGTCCACGGGGGGAATTATAACGTATGTAGGTTGGCGCCGGGTAAGCAGCCTGCCGCGCAAGAAAACACCGAATGGGTTACACACTCCGCCTCAATAAGCAGGATGAACGTGTAAGGATCGGCAAATTTTCAGCCCTTTCAGCCTCAACTCGGGCGGTAACTGAAATTCCAATCCAGGCTCTTCCATGGTTCGGGGACTGTGCCAATACCCACCCGCGGCTTGCGGCGGATATGCGCCGGTGGTGGTGGCTCACCCTGCTCGATCCACAGCTCCCCACCGGGGTCACACAGGTCCAGCCCGTTCTGCGCCCGGCTGATGCCCAGTG